>CAIYYT010000128.1 GCA_903930455.1 uncultured bacterium
CTACTTTGCGCTCGTTTTGGGGAAAGTGGTTAGGGTGTTTTTCTGTCGACCTTGATGCGGTAGAAGGGAGAATACGGAATGCGAAGTTTGAGAGGTGAATGGAATTTGTTGTTTTACATAGGAGGTAAGATGAGATTGAAAATCTTGTTGGTATCACTGCTTATGTTGTCTTTGATCGGTCTGTTCCCGTCGTTGGCAAATGCAGCATGTGATCTAGGTGACACTCTTGTTTGCGACACGGTGAGAATCGGATGCCCGATCAGAATCGCGACGTTTGTCCCGGGCGTGGATTCGATTATGGTTCCGATCTATGTTTGGAATGATGAAATGCTCGGAGGCTTCACTCTTGGCTTCAAGTTCGACAGCACAGCATTGGAAATCGTTCAGAAGAAGACATATGATACTACGGGTACCATCATACCGTATGCCACGGGTGGTGGTAAAATAGCAGAGACCATCAATACGGGACCAGGAGAGTATCTTATCGGCTGGTACGACCAACCCGACGAAGATAACATCAGTCATCCGATCCCTGTCAATACTACCGACAAAGCAAAGTTGCTTGTCAAGCTGAAGTTCAAGGTCAAGTCTACGGCGACACCAACGCACATCATGATTGATAGTGCATATATAGGACTCGCCGGTCCGTTTGTTCTAACAACGGCCGATGGCTCCAGTATACATCCGCAGTATGTGCATTGCGATTCGGCAGACATTGTGTTACCGGTACAAGAGGTTCAGGCACAGCTTCTTCCAGGGCGTTACGAACTGGGTCAGAACACGCCTAACCCTTTCAACCCGAATACAACCATCGTGTTTGCCGTGCCGAGACCGTCGGATGTCAGGATTGAAGTTTTCAATATGCTCGGACAAAAAGTGAAGATTCTGGCAAACGAGTTTTCCAAGGCCGGCTACAAACGTGTTGAGTGGGATGGCACTGACGACAATGGCAGTTCCGTTGCTTCCGGTGTTTATCTCTATCGCATGACAGCCGGTGATTTTAGTGAAACAAAGAAGATGTTGCTTCTCAAGTAACAGCTTCTGGTAAGAAGTACAAGGCCTTTCGTGTTATGACACGAAGGGCTTTTTTATGCCAAAATGGCAGTACACCTGACGTCTAGGCAATTTGCTAGTTGATAACAACTTAGAGAGAATTGTAGCGAAAACTCATTTATTTGGTTGACTTTCTGTTCATTTTTCATAAATTGTCAGCCTGTTTTTATTATGATAGCAGTAACAGGACATAAGTTTACGATCGGCAAAGAAGAATATTTGCCCTATTCTGTTGAGATGCAGTACTTTAGGGTGAATAAACGCTATTGGTCGATCTGCTTTGAACGAATTCGTAGGGCTGGGTTCAAGGTTATTTCGACGGCGGTTCCTTGGTCGATCCACGAAGACAACCATCGCGAATTTGACTTCTCCGGTTTTACCGATCCCTCTAAAGACCTGATCGTATTCATCGAACTGGCCAGAGAGTTTGGCTTCAAGATCATCTTGCGCCCGGGGCCGATGGTGATGGCTGAAATCGAGCATGGCGGTCTGCCGATATTTCTGAGTAAGTATCCCGAGGTCTTTTCCGTTGATTCTGAGGGTGCACTGACCCAGACTGACTTGCAGAACGGTCAGCCGGAGTTTGCCTATCCTTCGAATATGCATCCCCGAATGCAGAACTTCGTAAAGCACTATTTCAATGGACTGACCGAGATTGTTAAGAACTACATATATCCTCGTGGACCGCTGTTTTTGGTGGAACTTGACGCTGGTGTATACTTCGGTGGCGATCCTTGCCCTTGGAAGGCCGACTATAACCCATATGTGGTTAACACGATATATCCACAGTTCTTGGAAAAGCGGTATGGCAACCTCAAGACTCTGAACGCCGCGTACAGCGAGAATGCGGCGGATTTCTCGGCCGTGCAACCGCCCAGAGATTTCATCATTTCCAAAGAACAGCCGCTGACCAAACTGCTGGACTGGTTCCGGTTCAAGGAGCACTTGATCAAAGAGTATTCGGCGCATTTGATTGAGCAGTACAAGAGTTTCTCCTGCGAGCCGCTTTTTTACCAAACGCTGTCATTTTACAAGACATATCAGGCTCCGATGTCGCCAATCATTGACTCCGACGGAGAGGTTTTTCCGACTATCAATGTCGGTTGGGATTGCAGTTCGACCGGTACGCTGCAGAAGATCAGGTATTTGCGCGCCAATTCGGAGTTCCCGTGGGGCTCATCGGTTTCAGCCGGCAACAACACTTCAGATGCAGCGACATCTAAGAAGCACTTCCACATTTCTGGTGATGCCACCAAGTACTTACTGACACTGGCGCTGGCTGGCGGAATCAAGGGATTCAATCAATACAAGTTTGTGGAATCGAATCACTGGTACGATTCGCCGCTCGCTGCCGACGGCGCGATTCAGGAATCGTACGAGGTTGTGCGCAAGTTCATGACTTTTGCCCAGCAGATTGACATTGGCACCTATGAGCCAAATGCCGCAACCGGAATTGCCTGCTACAAACTGAATAACTGGATGTCGATGCTGGAGGATCCGGCTGGTTTTGGCTATATCCAAACACTGAACGAGTTTACGATGCCGGAATTGGGCCGGGACCTGGATAGAATTAAGCAGGACTTCGTGATTCCCGATCTGGACAATCCGCTGTCATTTGACAACCTGCAGCATGTTATCGTTCCGGTCTCTGAGATCATGGACGCTGACAAGCAGGAGTTCCTGTTGGAAAAGGCCAAAGAGGGAGTCAATCTGGTACTGATCGGCTTGATGCCAAAATACGATGCTGACATGAATCCCTGCCAGATACTTGCCAGCGCTCTTCACTGCAAGACACAGGTACACGGCAAAATCGGCAATGTGGCGACCAACAACGACCAGTTCCCCAGCTATGTCTTCGGATCGATCACCTGTACCGAGAAGAAGAGCAAAAAACTGGCGACGTATGCCGGCAAGACCGTCGGTGTCAAGGTTAATCGCTTTAAGGGTTCGGTTGTCCTGCTGTCATTCGACTGCTCGTCCCAGGGTAATTACGCCAAGATCAATTTCCTTAGGAACACTCTTGCCGACCTCGGTTTGGCATTCCGAATTTCGACTTCGCACCCTAATGTACGGGCGTTCGTACACAAAGGCGAAAAGAGCGGAATGTTTTATCTGCTCAACTCGTCGCCGTCACAGCCTTTTCGAAGGGCAAAAGCCGCCGGCACCAAAGTCGTGGTTCAGATTGACCTGAAGGCACTTGGTTATCGCGGCTCGAAAGTCAATATGGTTGATGTCTTTACGGACGAAGAGATACTGACCACCACCGATGAGTTGCGTGAGGGACTCTATTTCGCCCTCGGTAACCTCGATTCCCGAGCCTATCACTTTACCGTCAAATCATAAAAAAACACTCTGTCACAATGTTTTTCTGACCGCTCACAGATCAGCCGCGACGCTCTTCCCCTACCCTGGCGAATGTTCTGGTTTTCGCCTTTCCGGTCAACTGGGAAAAGGGGAACTGCGGTTTCCGTACGCTTTCCGATTGCCGCTTCCGGATCGTCCTCCGAGAAAATTGCAACGACTCACCCGTAAGAGCGTAATATCTATATGGTTTGGAGGGTACAGGATGTGAGGGTGTGTCCTTCCGGAGGAGAGATCCTTCTGCGAAACATTCCGCGAATCAAGGCAAGGCCAGAGAAAATCCTTGATTTGTGCGGCGGGATTTGTTATAATACTAGTCTATCGCTTAGGAGGTCGTAGTGAAGGGTGTGTCTACTTATTCCTCGTTCATACGTTGGGGTGTTCTATTGTCATTTGTGTTAGTCGGCATCATCATCGGTTTTGTTATCTCCAGCAATACCGAATTTGTCAACAATGCCGTCAGCCAAACACAGGCCGTGCGGGCGACAGCGCCATCAAAATCAATCTATCCTATCACGGCGGAAGGTAAATCACCTTTCGTATCTGTGGTCGAAAAAGTACGTGATGCCGTAGTCAACATCAAGGCCGAGAGAATCGAGCAACTGACTCCGTCCAACCGGCGCTGGATGCAGTTCTGGGGCTTGCCGGTGGACAATCCGCGAGAAATCTCGATGGGCACTGGCTTTTTCTTCCGTGACGACGGCTATATCTTAACCAATCACCATGTAATTGCCGGCGCACGCGATATCACGATCACGCTAGCCGATCGTCAGGAAGTACGCGCCAAGCTGGTGGGCGAGGATGCCGCTAGTGATCTGGCGGTGCTCAAGATTACGGGAGGCGGCTACCCCTATATTGAATTGGGCGATTCCGACTCGATCATGGTCGGCGAATGGGTCATGGCGATTGGCAATCCGTTCCCAACGCAGGGGTTGGATCGCACGGTGACGGTGGGTGTCGTTTCTGCCAAGGGACGACGCGGACTGAATTTTGGCGAAGACACGCCTGATTTTCAGGACTATATCCAGACCGACGCGGCAATCAACCCCGGCAATTCGGGCGGTCCGTTGGTCAATCTCGAAGGTTATGTCATCGGCATCAATGCCGCAATCGCATCGTCATCGGGACAGTCGGCTGGTATCGGGTTTGCCATTCCCTCGAATTTCGTCAAGTCAGTAGTGACAGATCTGATGACCAAGGGCAAAGTGCAGCGCGGCTGGTTGGGCGTGGGGCTGGACAATATTGACGCTAATATGGCAGAAGCCAACGGCCTGCCGAGCCCGCGCGGAGTGTTGATCGGTCAGGTACGTTCCGATTCGCCTGCCGAACGTGCCGGTCTGCGCGATGGTGATATTGTCACCAAGTTCAATGGCATCAATGTCGAAGACAAGAATCATTTCCGCTATCTAGTCGCCGGCGAGAAACTGGGAAGCGTGATCAACCTTGAGGTGTACCGCAAAGGCAAGCCGACCGATCTCGCGGTAACCATAGGTGATCGTGACAAGGGACTTGCTGACAACCAGGAGACAACACAACCGAGCACCAACCAGAGAGTTCAACCGTCGCCGAACGAGGTCTGGTTGGGAATGGTGGTCACGACGGCTACCCAGGCACTAGCGGATCAATATGGCGTTGACTATCACGAGGGTGTGATCGTTACCCGCATAGAACCGGGCAGTCCTGCCGACATTGAAGGGGTCACGCCCGGCTCGATCCTGATTGAGATCAATCATGAAGACATCGGGACCGAGAGCGATTTCAACCAGGTCAAGGCGCAATTGCAGGGGCGCACCAAGGCGATCGCGATGATCGGTTACGACTACCGGGGTAATGTGAGATATTTCGCAATCAAACCAAACTAACGATAGCGTAATTAACTTCGTTGCCCTGTTCTATGGAGGAAACAGGTGGCTACTTTTTTTCACTTTAACATGAGGACGGAGGAGACTTGGCAAGACTGTCCAAGAAGTATCGGGACGAAGACAGATCATTAGACCTCTATCTGCGCGAGATCGGCGAAACGCCTTTGATTAACGCGGAAGAGGAGGTGCGTCTGGCCAAGCTAATCCACGAGGGCGATCAATCGGCGCTGGAAGCGTTGACGAAAGCCAACTTGCGTTTCGTGGTGAGCGTGGCCAAACAGTACCAGAACCAGGGTCTGTCGCTGGCGGACTTGATCAATGAGGGGAATATCGGACTGATCAAAGCTGCGAAACGGTTCGACTGGACGCGCGGATTTAAGTTCATCTCCTACGCGGTCTGGTGGATCCGTCAGGCGATTCTGCAAGCGCTTGCTGAACAATCGCGCATCGTCCGTCTACCGCTTAACCGCGTTGGCACTCTCCACAAGATTGGTAAGGTGTCATCGTCGCTTGAGCAAACGTTCGGGCGCGAGCCGTCGCCGGAGGAAATCGCTCACGAGTTGGAGCTTTCGGAAGCGGAAGTCTCTGATACCCTGAAGATTTCCAATTCGCATTTGTCGCTGGACGCGCCGTTTTCGGTATCGGAAGACAACAGTCTAATCGATGTGCTTGAAGACGAATTCCAGCCGGCTCCCGATGAAGCGCTGCTCGATCAATCGCTGAGGGTTGAAATCGAGAAAGCGTTAGACACACTTACTCCCCGCGAGGCGGAGGTGATCAATCTGTATTTTGGCCTGAAC
>CAIYYT010000129.1 GCA_903930455.1 uncultured bacterium
CAAAGTCTCCTTATCGAGGATAGAAAACAAGGGCGCGGAGACCGCGCCCTTACTCCTATTATCACTTGATGATCATGATCCCGTAGGTATCGGCATCTTGGCCTATCGGTGCTTGCCAGTCGGCACTGCTATGCAGGCGTGGTTGTTTGCGGCGGAAGTTCAACCGCCACTGATCGTTCGACTTCAGGACTGCACCGAATTGCTTGACCGGTAGCCGTGCTTCCATTGACCAGAATCCGTTGCCCTTTGATGTTTTGACATCGCAGACGGCATTCCAGTTCTTATCGGTGGTTATCCAACCGCTGCTGCCTTTGGTCAATTTCTGGTCAAAGATGGTCCCAAGAGGATTGAAGTACACTTGATAGACGACACCGCTTCTGTTGATCGGTTCGAGGAAGAAGCCGATACAATCTTCGCTGGAAACCAAGCCGTCATGCTGCGTGATTTTTGCACGCAACGAGTCGGTTTTCTGATCAGTGCACAGCGCCGCCAGATAGAGATAATCTTTGTCGTGCGCGAAGTAGAACTTGACCGGATCAGTTTTCATTGGACCGCTATTGGGTGCGAAGAAACGCGTGACCGGATCGTGCCAGCAGTTTTCGGTAACGGCACCATCAAGTGTGACAGGCGTGCCGGTGTTATGACAAATAGCCTGCCGCGCCACCTGCAAATCAATCTTCGCAGTGACTTTGCCGTCCTTGCCATAGTTGAATGCATATTGTGCTGTGGGGACGGGGTACAGCATGCCGGCGCAGCGAACTCGGAATGAGAGGATTTTTGTCTCACCGGCAGTAAGCTTCACCGCGGCGGCTTGCGGCTCAATCGTCCAATTCTGCGGAACAGTCCAGCGCAGGGTATCGTCTGCCTCGCGTCCGGAATACGAGTTGTTCAACCTCAGTTCAACCACAGTGTCTCTGACGGTCAGGTCTTCCTCAACCGGAACCGGCGAAACAAAAGCGAGGCCAAGATTGTTGATGCGATCGATCGCCATTTTGTCAGTCACCGTATACTCATCCCACTTCAGAACCGAACCGAGTTTGATCGGCGTGATCTGGATGCCCGTGCTATCGACAGTCACCAAGGTGAAATGGTACTGGAGGCCGTCTGGCATCGGAGTGGCCTCTGCGCCGGAGCTGCCAACCGCGGTATACATAATGCCATCACGTTCGCCGCTGAAGTATTCATGGTAGTGACCGTTGAACACAGCATCAACTCCGTAGCGGACAAACAGTTGGTGCAACGTATCAGGTTTGTTCTGTTCGAGAGATTCAATCCAGTAAGGTTTGTGGAAGAAGACAAGCGTGTGCGCTGCCAGCTCATTGTGTTTGAGGTCCTCAACCAACCAATCCATCTCGGCTTTGGGGAGCGGATCGCCGAACTCCCAGCGACTTACGTCGAGTACGATAAAATGCGACCCGGCTTGGTCGAACGAATAGTACGGTTTGCCCGCATACAGCCTGTACCAAGGTTCCATTTGGTCGTAGGTAATGTCATGATTTCCCGGAGTAAGGTAAAGTGGCGATGGTAGCGGCTTGACAATGGAATCATACTCGCGCCACTGGCTGGCAACTTCTGCCGAGTCGCTTGATTGGCCCTCAATCTGATCGCCGACCGTTATCGAGAAATCGGGGCGTAGGTGGGCGATTTCTGCGATTGCCTGTTCATAAACGCCCGGCTGGTGCCCGCCGGTGCGGTCACCGATGACGACGAAACGAATCGTTCCGTTGCGCGGACCGATCTCCTGCTCGGTTTGTGGCGTAGCCGCGATCACGACCGCCGCCAGTACGGCAAGAATGACGGTTAGTTGCAGAATCCATTTTTTCATGATATTGACTCCATCTTTTTTATATCCGCTCCATGTTTCCAAGTTACTCGCCACGTTGCGCTCTCAGACCTAAGTCGGGCGAAACGTTCTTAATCGATCGAGAGCGTCATGAAGGCTCGGAGACCGAGCCTCTGCCTTCGCCGGTTCCCAGCGGTTCTCCACAAATGCAACGAGTCGGCCGTTGTAGTTGGCTCCCTGCTTCGCCGTGCTTCCTGCTTTCGGCACAATATCTTCTCTTAATCGGCGGACTCTAGATCTTGCAGCTAAGCCGATTAGATATTTCTTAGGGTCACCAATATCATCCACTCCAACCGGAATCGCGACCGGTGATATCGAGAAGTACTCTGCCAGCGCAGTTGCATCTGCAAGAATCCACGCTTCCACTTCCCTCACGGCTACACGGAACAGAAGATTGGGGTGTACAGGAAGAGGAAGCCAAGAACGTATAAGCAGCGGGGCGCATTCTTCACTATCCAGATCGGTCAAAACAAGGAAGGGTGTGCCTTTGGCGGCGTTATTGAAGCCAGTGATTAGCCTCTGTAGATACGATTTCCCATGTTTCATATAGCAGTTGCCCACTATGTAGTTTTGCCCTGAGGCAGTCAACATTTTTCGGGCGATGGCCTCCGACAATGCGTCTTCAACAGCGAGGTTGATGGGAATAGAATGTGTCACTCAAACAAATCTAGTGCAGTGTCTAACTTCTTTGTGTCCCGCGAACCCAAGTGAGGTAGGACAGCCTCTCCGACACTTACTCCGGCTTCCAACAGTGCCCTGATTTCTTTCTTGGAGGAAGCTCTCTCGACTTGAGTTCCTTCTTCTCCCGGTGTAAGCAGCAGGACTTCCTCACCGCCTATGCCCTTATCCGAAAGAAGGTCCGCGCTGTGTGTACTGATTACGATTTGACGCTTTTTCTTTCTTTGGACCCTGTACATGAGTTCTGCTAGTTTGCTGACAATGCCGACATTTAGGGAGAGTTCCGGTTCTTCCAGGAGGAGCAGCGAGTCTCCTTCCAATAGAGACCACAGTAGTCCGATCAACCGAAGCGTGCCGTCGGAAAACTGATCCTCACGCTGTTTTGCTCCTTTCGGTCGCCAGTGCTTGTAGTTAGCTTCAATATGGGGAGTGCCCACGTCGTCGGTAGTGTACTTGAGTCCTTCGAGCTGCGGAACAGCCACTTTCAAGGCGTTCTCGATCTTAGCTAGGCGGGTTTGCCGCGTTTTCTCGGAAGTCCTCGCAACTCGGTCGAGAAAGCTGCGGCCAAACGGATCGCCTGGCAGCCCGGGACCACTGAACGCCCCCGAATGGCGGACCAACTGCGGTACTAGGTGGAGATACAGGAGAGACTCAAAGAACTCCGCCATAGAACGGAATTTCTCATTAGCATTGACTTGTTCCAAGTGCGTCTGAGTTAAGCGCAATGAATCCTTCTCGTCGTCCTCGTCTGGGCGATTGAGTATCTGAGTGTTCCCCTGCCAGGCTCTTTCGAATGCCACAAGAGTTCGTCGGTGCGCCCGAACCTCCTGCTTGATCCCGAGCGAATAGCGCCATAGTGGTTCCCTGTCCGCCGACTCGGCGAGGCGGACTTCAATTTCGACATCAGGATATCGCCTAGCGGCAAGACAGCGAATTTTGGAGAGCCCTCCTCGCTCAGCCACGGCATACTGTAAACCTCCCCCCTTCTTAGCGACATCGCGTAGGAAACGGAAGACATCGAGGAGGTTCGATTTGCCGGCGGCGTTGGGACCCACCAGAAAAACGCGGTCGGAGAGGTCCACCTCAACTGCGAGGAAGTTCCTCCAGTTCTTGAGCGTAAGGTGCGTTGCTATCATGATTACCTCTACTGTCCGCTGATCGGAGAGTGCGCGTTCAATTGCGGGGCTACTTAGATCAGCTAGTCCAAACCCAATCTAAAGGTCTCTGACAATTGTCTCAAACAAAATCTTTTTCTCGACAAACGCCGTGCCGATGAACTCAACCACAATGCCTGCTGCCTGATTGGCGATATACGCCGCTTCCAACGGATTCGCCCCGGCGGCGACCATGGCCGTCATAACTGCGATAACCGTATCACCTGCGCCGGTAACGTCATAAACCTTCTTGGCGACTGTCGGCAAGTGATTAAACGAATTGTCTTTCTCAAACAGCGCCATTCCCTCCGCTCCAAGGGTTATCAGAATCGAATCGAGCTCCAGTTCCTTCAGCAAGCTCCAGCCAACTTGTTGGAGCGTTTCCTCGTCGCGGATGCGAATACCGGCGGCAAAAGACGCTTCATGGTTGTTGGGCGTAATCACCGAAACTCGGCGGTAGTTGCGGAAATGGGTTTCCTTGGGATCGACAGCAACGAACTTCCCTTTCTTGCGCGCCAGGTCAACGACACGATCCAATAATGCTACCGTGATGGCGCCTTTGCCATAGTCAGAAATCAGCAGGCAATTGATGTCGTCCATCCGGCTTTCGATGTAGTCGATCATTTCCTTTTCGGTGTAACCATCGATCTCGGCGCGCGATTCACGGTCGGCGCGGACGACCTGTTGATTATGGGCGATAATGCGGGTCTTCAGCGTGGTCGGGCGTTTCTGGTCAATGATCAGTTTATGCCGACTGATCCCCTCTCGCTCCAGCATGTGCTTCATCCGGGTGGCGTTGGGATCGTCGCCAACAAGTCCGGCGATTTCGACACCGCAACCAATGGCGGCTATGTTCTTGGCGACATTGGCGGCGCCGCCAAGCATAATCGATTCCGATTCGACCTCGACGACCGGTACCGGCGCCTCCGGCGAGATGCGGTCAACCTTGCCCCAGAGATACTGGTCGAGCATCAGATCGCCGTAGACCAGCACACGGCCGTTTTCGATATTGGCAAAAAGCTGTTTGAGTCTGTCGCG
>CAIYYT010000130.1 GCA_903930455.1 uncultured bacterium
CAACGAAGCTGGGCTGAAGAAGGCGCTGGCCGAGATTCCCGTAATCCGCGAGGAATTCTGGAAAAACGCGATTGTCACCGGTGGCAATGAAGAGATCAATCAGGCACTCGAACGCGCCGGAAGAGTCGCCGATTTCTTGGAATTCGCCGAGCTGCTGGTTTACGACGCCCTGATGCGTCGCGAATCCTGCGGTGGTCATTTCCGCGAAGAGAGTCAGACCAAAGAAGGTGAGGCGTTGCGCAACGACGCCGAATACAGCTATGTGGCCGCTTGGGAATACACTGGTGTCGGTAAAACACCCACTCTCTACAAGGAACCCCTGACATTTGAGAACGTGATGCTGGCGGAGAGGAGCTACAAATGATGAATCTGAAACTGAAAGTCTGGCGCCAGAAGCATGCTCAGGATAAGGGCAAGATAGTCGATTACGATGCGAAGAATGTCAGCCCTGACCAGTCGTTTCTGGAAATGCTCGATGTCGTCAATGAAGAGCTGATCCTCAAAGGTCAAGAACCGATTGTCTTCGATCATGATTGTCGCGAAGGCATTTGCGGTATGTGCTCGCAGACTATCAATGGCATTCCCCATGGTCCCGAGCGCGGCACGACGGTTTGTCAGTTGCACATGCGGCATTTCAAGGACGGCGACACGATCTTCATCGAACCGTGGCGCGCACGTGCTTTCCCGGTAATGAAAGATCTGATCGTTGATCGCTCGGCGCTGGATAAGATCATTCAGGCGGGTGGGTTTGTCTCTGTCGATACCGGCGGCTGCCCGGATGGCAACTCGCTCCCCATTGCCAAAGACGATGCCGAAGATGCCATGGATGCCGCTGCCTGTATCGGTTGCGGCGCTTGTGTGGCGGCCTGCAAGAACGCCTCGGCGATGTTATTCGTCTCCGCCAAAGTCGGGCATTTCGCCAAACTGCCGCAGGGTAAGATTGAACGCGAAAGGCGGGTGCAGGCGATGGTCAAAGCCATGGATGACGCCGGATTCGGCAATTGCACCAACTACTATGAGTGCGAAGCCGTCTGCCCCAAAGAAATCAGCGTCCGGTTTATCGCCTTGATGAACCGGGAGTATCTGCGCACGATAAACCATCTCGGAAGGAAGAAGGCCGGCGGCTTCTAACCTGCACCGACATACAATTAGCCCAAGAGCCTGAATCTCCGCGAAAGTGGGGATTCAGGAGGGCAGGGGAGACGTGTGCCCATTCTGTAGGGGCATGGCGTGCCGTGCCGGAGGATTCGAGCGCACACAGAGGCTATAATATGGCGCGAATAATTCAATTCGCGATGTCAAAGAACAAGCGGGCCTCGACCTGCGTTTTCCTATGATGGATGAACGGTCTGTGCGGTCTCGCTGTATCCTTCAGAGATTGTCCAGGGTCGCCGTTTTCGCGGGAATGGCCGTCGCCGCTGACACGCACTCCGGACACTGGCCGGGCGCGGACAGGACAAGAGATCCTCTAGACACAGTCAAACCGACTCATCCAAGACTTCAAAAGAAGTCGGAAACGCGAACGGGTTGCGGGGAAAAGGGGACGCTCCTCCATTGAGTCACCGACATCGCAAACGTCCGCTATTGTAGCGATGCCGATCGGACTCGCGGTTGTCACGATACGCTCTATTACTGGGTTCCGGTTGACGGTGTTAACTGTTCTTTCGTAGTTTTCGTCAAGACAGGTTTGACCCAAATCGGAGACGATCACAACGGAAGACATACGAGACCCATCAAGGGTAGATGGGGCACCGGTGCTTTAATGTGGCAGAGAACCTACAGCAAGCTGTGGGGTACCCAGTGTTGAGCAATTCGTAGGGGCACGTTGCCACGTGCCCGTTCGCGCAGTAAGCGCGAGAACAAACCCACCGCAAGCGGTGGGGCACCCTGCATACATCAAAGCGTGTCAGCCGGACGGCATGTATCTAACAGCGCGAGCCACTTGGCCTTCGGCAGCGACAGACTCACTCACCACGGCGAAGTACGAACATGTCCTGGGTCATAACGATTATTGTTCGGCATTTGATATTGGCCTAGTCGTTGCCGTTAGACCGCAGGCGATCCCTGATCGAGTAGGAGGTAGAGCTTGTGGCCGCCAGCCG
>CAIYYT010000131.1 GCA_903930455.1 uncultured bacterium
ATACACCTGAGAAAGATCAGCGAACGCCGTCGTCCTTATTATTGGAGAGGAGGCGTTCCAATTCCATCAACTCACGTTTCACCTGATTGAGCAGTTCCACCATTTTGTCGTCACGGCGGACTTCACCAACCGTATCGGACAGTTTCTGGCGCGCTCCCTCAATCGTATAACCCTGTTCATATAACAGATTTTTGATCCGGCTGACAAGCGCTATTTCGCGTTTTTGATAAGTGCGGTTGCCACCGCGATTCTTTTTCGGGCGCAAAAGGGGGAATTCCTTCTCCCAGAACCGCAGGACGTACGGCTTGACATCGGTCATCTCTGCTACTTCAGAGATCGAGTAGTACAGCTTTTCTTCGTCGTGTTTCAAAATCCACTCACTCTCAATTGACTCTAAGCGTACACCTCTCGTTTTAGCTCACGGGTCATCAGTTCGGACAGCGCCTCCAGCGGCGGTTTGTTCTCAAAGAGGACCTTGTGCACCTGCTGGGTAATCGGCATTTCCACCCGGTTGACTTCCGCCACGCGAACGGCCGCGCGCGTAGTCTCGACACCTTCCGCAACCATCGTCATCGACGCAAGAATATCGACCAACTTCTCACCTCGACCGATTCTTTCGCCGACAAATCGGTTACGACTATGTTGCGAAACACAGGTGGTCACCATATCGCCCAGACCGGATAATCCGGCAAACGTCTCGGGACGCGCCCCCATCCGTACACCCAAACGTGTGATCTCTGCCAGCCCCCTGGTTAGAAGCGCCCCCAAAGTATTATCACCAAGTTTTAATCCATAAAGCATACCGGCAGCCAGCGCGATCGGGTTCTTGAGCGCCCCGCCCAATTCGACACCGATAAGATCATCGGAACTGTAAACCCGGAACATCGGCGTCGATAGCAGACGCTGGATTTCGATCACCGCCTCGGGGGATTGCCCTGCCGCGACCACCGAGGTGGGTATCCTGCGAGCAACTTCCTCGGCATGCGAAGGACCGGAAACAGCGATCACGTTCTCAACACCAACTCCGAGCACATCCCGAACAACTTCGGAAACACGTTGCAGACTGCTGACCTCGATGCCTTTGGCCAGACTAACCAGAATCCCGATCGTCTTTCCGGTTTCGGTCAGTTGCTCGCAAAGTCCACGCACATGCTGCGCCGGAACGGCGACAAACATGATGTCGCTGTGCGTGGCCGCTCGTCCTAGGTTGTCAGTTAGTTCAATCGCGGGATGGATTTTTACGCCCGGCAAACGGGATTTGTCTTCGCGGGTTATTATGAGGTTGGTGGGCGTAGTAGCTGCGTGCATCCAAAGTGTAACGGCGTTACCCTCTGTAGCCAGTAGATTCGCAATTGCGATACCCCAGCTTCCTGCACCTAAGACCGAAACGGCTTTCATCTACCTCAGATTAGATCCAGGTCCTTTGTCTTGTACCCCCGAAAGCTAATTAGTGGGTTAGTTTTCTCTCTTCACCCTTCATCAACCTTCGTATGTTAGCCCGGTGAGTGAATAATACCAAAAGAGAGACGCCAACGCAAGCGGAAAGTAACAGTGGCGAGACATTTTTTCCCATTAAGTACTTTTCGATTAGCACGATCAGTGAAAGTGATACTCCAGCCATGATCGATCCGGCGGAGACAATTCTGGTAAGTGCAAAAATGATGCCGAATTCGAAAAGACAAACTCCGACTTCGATTGGCAGCAGGATCAAGAACATGCCGAGCAACGTGTTGATGCCCTTGCCCCCTCGGAAGCCCGCGAAGATGGGGAAAACATGGCCGACGACAGCAGCAAACCCGGATGCTATCTGAACCCAGGCAAACTCGGGGAAGAGGTACCTGGCAATCAGCACTGGTAATGCGCCCTTTCCGACATCCAGCACTGTCGCCAAGACAGCGGCGATCGGTCCGACGATGCGATAGACATTGGTGGCACCGGCATTGCCTGAGCCGTGTTTGCGGATATCGACACCGGCAAATGCGTAGCCAACGATGACTGAAAAGGGAATGGCTCCCAAGAGGTAAGAGGCGAGGATGTAAAGTGTTAATTCAAGCATAGCACTGAGTTAGCGAGCGCTTCTATCCGATACTGGAAGCGTCGGGTCACGCCATTTGTCCCGCTGCGCGATACGAATGGCAAGACCCGCCGCAACGATGAAAGGACACAGCTTCTACTTGCTGACGATCTCTTTCATCGACTCAAGTATTTTGTCCAGTTCTTCCTTGTCGATTTTCCTATCCTTCATGGCATTTTGTATGTCGATAGCAAACGCCTGGATTTTCGGTGCCTTCAGCTTGTCCTTCAGCGCGCCGGATTTTAGGGCATCCTTGAAGTCCTTAAACGCCGCTTTGATATCATCAACTTTGTACCCCTCCGGCAAGTCCTTTAGGACCTGCAGTTCAATCGTATTGGTTGAATTCTCGATCAGCGCATTGCTGATCTTGTCGCAATAGGCGTAACTGAGAATGATGCCGACGACCACAATGGCGACCAGAATTACACCGATGATCAGCAGTACCTTACATCCTGTACCCATGTTGAATGGACTCCTTCTTATCAGTAAACGGAATGTTTGTCGCGTCAATCCCTGCTTAAATCTACATCCGTTGAGACGAAGACACAACTGACATCTGATCCGTACGGCGTCCAATCCACAAAAAAAGGCGGTCTAAAACCGCCTCATGTTCTGTATACATTCAGTCCGTCGAGCCTAGTCAGGATTTTTCCTTCTCCTCGCCGGTCTCCGGCTCCTCGATAGGTTCCTCGGTCGGCTCAGTTTCGGGCGCTTCCGGTTCTGTGGCTCTGGCAGCAGCCGGCTTGTATCGTCTGCCGGTCCTCTTGCTAGATGGCTCCGGTGCAGCTTTGCCGCCCCGCCTTAATCTGCCCGAGAGTCTTTTGAGGCGTCCTTCTTTCTTTTCGACAACCTCTTTCTCCTTGGGCTTCTCAACGAGCAGCTCGACAATAGACACCTCGGCGTTGTCGCCCTTGCGAAAACCGGCTTTCACCACACGGCTGAATCCGGAACTGCGGTCTTGGAGCTTAGGAACAAGCTCCTGGAAAAGCTTCTTGAGAGCTTCTTTGTCCCTGACCACACTTGCGACTTGACGCATGCTGTGCAACGAACCTTCTTTGGCGGTTGAAATCAAACGATCAACAAAGGGCCGGAGCGCTTTGGCTTTGGAAGTGGTAGTCTTGACTTTCGAATGGAGGAAGAGCGACGCAGCCATATTGGCGAGCATCGCATCGCGATGGCTGGCAGTCCGACTCAGTTTTGGCGTTTTTCTCCCGTGTGGCACAGCTATCTACTCCTAATTCTGCTCAACCAAATAGTACTTCGAGACATCCAGTCCCCAAGCCAGTCCCAGTTCTTCCAGGATGGCGGTCAACTCTGTCAGTGACTTGCGCCCGAAATTACGATATTTGAGCATATCGGATTCAGAGCGAGTGACCAGATCTTTGAGCGTCTGGATATTGGCCGCCCTCAGGCAATTTGAGGAACGGACAGATAATTCTAGTTCATCGACCCGCGTGTTCAGAAGATTGCGGACGCGAATGGTCTCTTCATCCTCTTTCTTCTCTTCAATCTGAACGATTTCTTCATCTATGTGAATGAAGTATCGCAGATGATCGGCTAGCAGCTTGGCGCTATATCCGATCGTTTCTTCGGGCGTCATCGAGCCGTCGGTCCAGACTTCCAGAGCCAGACGGTCATAGTCGGTACGCTGTCCCACGCGAGTGTTGTCAACCGTGTAGTTGACTTTGGTCACCGGACTGAACAACGAATCGACCCAGATGGTTCCGACGGGGCGGTCAGGACGCTTGTTCTGGTCGGCAAGAACGTAACCTCTACCGGAATCGACGTCTATTTCAATCGAAAACTTCTTGTCTTCGGTCAGTTCGATGATGTGCAACTCAGGATTCAGCAGTTCAATATCACTGCCGGTGGCGATCTGCGCCGCGGAGTACTTCCCCTTGCCGTTGATCGACAGGGTCATCGTACGAGGCTCGTCCACGTGCATTTTGATCCGGAGCTTCTTGAGGTTCAGAACGATCTGAGTAACATCCTCATACACACCCGGAATGGTCGAAAACTCATGCAATACTCCCTCAATGCGCAGCGAAGTCGCGGCCGCGCCTTGAATCGCGGAGAGGAGCACGCGGCGGAGGGCGTTACCAATAGTAATGCCGAAACCGCGCTCCAAGGGTTCCAGAACGAATCTGGTATAGCGCTCGGTGGCGTTGGTTTCGTCCTTCACCACTTCCTTCGGGAGTACGAGATTCTTCCATTTCATATTATTTATGCTCCTCCTTGCAAATTACTTGC
>CAIYYT010000132.1 GCA_903930455.1 uncultured bacterium
CCCCGACACTTATTTTGTCGAACAAATGGAAGAGTCGGATCACCATCCGGGAGAGATGGAGAACAAATATCTGGAATTCTGGAGCGCTTTCGACACAATCACCTATCGTTTCTGGATCGCATTCCATGTTCTCAAACTTCGGCTGCTGTTTTGTATTGATGATCCGGACACCGAATTGCTCTATTGGGAGCATCTCGGCGGCGAATTACCGTCCTTGTCCAAAGAAGACAGACGTTTTCTGTTGCTGCTGCGGTTTTTCGCACCGTTCTTTCGGGGGCGACGCCTACTCTATGAAAGAGTGCTACCGGCGTTCTTGAAGAAAGAAGTGACCGTTGAAGAGAATATCTGGCACGAGGAAAACGTGCCCGAGCAGTTTCAGAATCGACTCGGAGAATCAAACAGTTTTCTGGGACGCGACCTCTATCCCGGAGCGACGTTTTGCGAGAATTTCTCGACGTTCCGGATCAATGTCAACGGTCTGGGCATTGATGACATCACCGAGTTCGCGCCCGAGGGAGCAAAGCGATCCGTGGTAGACAACCTGACCGTGCTCTTTGCGCCGGCGCATCTGCGAGCGGTCGTGCGCTACAATTTCAATTCGGGATTGGCGCCGTTTGCTCTCGGCGCTGAGAATCAGTCGGCTTATCTCGGTTTTTCGACGTTCTTGCGAGAAACCGCATAGAAGGATATATTGCACCACAAGTTCTGTATGGGTGAAACTGATGATGGACGATTTTAATGTTTGGGGAGTGAACTGGATTGATGGTATGCTGGTGACCAGCGTCCATCTCAACCAGCAGGAGGACTTTGCGCTCAATCTGAGTCGCTGGGTCGCATCGCATTTGGCCGGCGGTTACGGCATCGCAAAACCGGCCGGCATCCGCAACGAACCGCTGGAGATTCAACTAAGACATGAGGGCAATTTAGCTTATGTCACGGTGGTGCGCTGCGTGGCAATACTGCCGAACGGCACACCGGTTCAGATCAACGATCAATTCGGCGAATTCCGCGTGGTCGAACTGAAGATCGACCTGACCAAAGAGACACGCGAACGGCTACCGATTTATCTGTATGCCTCGCCTTCAGACAAGACGACATTCGGCCAACCGCTTTCGGGCGAGCAATTGAGTCGCCTGCCGTTTCAGGTGCCCCGCTTGATTCTGTCGGTGGGACCGTCCCAAACGTTAAGCGTTTCGTGCGGATTCCAGATCGCCGAATTACTACGAGCCGGCAACGACTTTGAAGTCAACTCCAACTTTGTGCCGGCGATTCTCTCCACGACCTGTGGGAAAGCGATCTCCAGTCGGATGGAACGTATGCGCAAGATCGTCGATGAAATTCAAAGAGTGGGATTGGCGGCCATTGCCGAAGTGCGCGCCAAAACCAAGAGCCGTCCGTCCGCGTCAGATGAGGAAAATAACCGGGGCATATTCCTGCAGACCGAGACGCTGCTTCATTACATCAACTACAACTACAACCAGCTTTTTGACGGGTTTGCCGGAGTCGGCAGCCGCGTTTTGATAAACTATTTCACCGGTCTCGTCGGCGGATTCCAGCAGGGATTCTTGATCTACCCCGAATTGCGTGAATATATTCGCAACGCGCAACTTACGACCGACAGCGGACCGACCGCCGGCGGCACGATTTTGCCGGAATTGCGCGACTATCAAACCCGTGAGTACGGTCTGGATCAGATGACGCAGTTCTTCGACGACTCCGAGAAGACATTGAAATACATCGCATCAATTCTGAGCTACTATGCTTCCGGCGCAGCCGGACGCGCGACCGACTCGATTGAGAGAGATGGTTTCCGGTTCCAGTTGCAGCACCATGGTGCGGTCAAGTATTCATTCCGCGACAATCGTCATCATATCATTATTGACGGCGTTGACCCTCGCGGCACCGAGGATGTCATTTTGCGGCTGGACAAGAAGGTGCTGCCGATTCAGCACGCCGGCAATGTCATTATCTATCTCGGCGCCAATGAAGTTGACGATATCGCGGCGGCCTCCGTAGCGCGAAAGCCGGTGGATGACGCCACCAACCCGGATTATTGGCTGATTCAGCCAAACGAGTATTTTCCGCTAAAATGCAGCCGTCTGGATCGATTGAACGTAATCATTGATGGTCAGGTAGATCGCGCAGCATTAGAGGCGGTCAAGATGAATCACGTGGCGATCTTCAGCAGATCGCGTTAGGGAAGCATGTCCGAAAAACTAAAAGCGCTGATCAATTCGGTATTCATACAGCTTAACCGCTACGAGAAACAGCAGCCCGACTTCTCAGCCGAAGTCTTTCTGCGCGAGTGCGAGTCGTATTATGCCGAACTGGATCGACTCGATCTCTCCGGCGAGATCGGCAATATGGTGGACGAGCACCTCAAGCTACGCGTCAACACCGTTCCGCGTCAGGCGCAACCGTTGACGCTGGTAGTTGCCAACCTGTTGCCACTCTATTTCTGGTATGTCAGACGCCCCCCACAGCAATGTCAGAACGCTTTTCTGGCGGCCAAAAAACTGCGCGGCACCGCCGATGACAGTCAGTTTATTGAACAGACGGTAACGCCACTGATTTTCGGCCAGAAGATCAGGAGTTTTGGCAAGCACGAGAATACGCTGCGCTCGATGCTACTGAATCGGTTCGCACAGATCGCCGTCAATTTCCGGGAGACCGATCAGGTTTCGGGATCAACTTCTCGCGTGTTCCGGACTGATTCCTGGCAGAAGAAGATGCTTCACATCGCGGCGTGCACGCAGCAGGGACGCAAGGC
>CAIYYT010000133.1 GCA_903930455.1 uncultured bacterium
CCATTGCTGTGCCTTCTTCACTACTTGATGATCACAAACTTGCCAACCTGCGTTCCCAACTTGGACTCCACAGTGTACAAATATATCCCCGAAACCACGGCCTGAGTATTGCGGCTGATCAAGTCCCAGGAGATCATGCTTTCGCCTTCCTGTAACTCGCAATCGCACGGATGCTGCAATTCGCGGACCAAATCACCATCAAGCGTATAGATGCGAATCGTCGCCTCCCGAGGCAGATTGGCGAAATGGATACGGCGCGCGCGCTCTTCGTCGCGTGAGAAATCGGTAATCTGCTCATAGCCAGCGGCGAGATAACCACCGTCGATTCGGTACGGATTCGGAAAGACCGACACCTTCTTGGCAGAGTCGGCCACGACATCCGCGGAATACACCGGATAAATCTCCACCGCGTTCGCCAGCGGCGAACTCTCCAGAGGCGCTAGATTTGTGAGCGGATTGCCGAAGTCGAAGGCCGTCACAGCCATGTAAATAGCGCGTGAGGGCAGGAGCCCGTCGATGACGTACTCGTATTCGTAATAGGCGTCTACAGAGTCCTTCAGTTGCTGATCCCAAACCATTTCGCCCGGCTGGGCCGTGGGATAAATCTTCCTGATCTCGCCAGAGCCACCCAACTCCGAGCGGTTGTAATCCTGAGACGTGAAAAAGTAGTAATCCGTAGGCGAATTAAGTGGCCAACCAAGTGGATTGGCTGAGTTGCTATAGAGGGTGGGATCAAAATCGAAGCCAGTCGTGTCGTAGATGGCCTTCAGCGAATCCAGTGTAAAAGGTATCTCGGTTAACTCCCAGCGTGACGGAGAATAGCTTGTATTTAGGTGGTAGCGATTATAGTCACGGTAATCGTAGGAAGTCAGCAGAGCGAACTCGCTAAGCTGTAACTTCGAGCCCATATAAACGCGGTAACCTTCGAAATCCTCTATATGCGAAAATGGGTCAATAGATTTTTGTGACGCCTTGCCGTTCCAACGGACTGTAACCTTGCCAGGCGATGCGGAGTAGCGCAGAATCGGAGGCGTTGGCGGTGGTGGCCCAGAAAAATCAGGAACGCCATCACCGTTGGGATAGAACATAGTATCTGGCCCGGTCGTAACGCAAGGGTTGCGCATCGGAGTCCCCTTGAAACCGTCACCGTCCGTGTCAAGACCCGGGTTGTCGTAAACCCAGCCAGCCCAAAGGGCATTGGTCGCAAAATCAGTGTAGTCGAGTTTCGAAGCAAACACGTCCGGGTTATTGGCATCGAAATACTTCTGGAAATCATCCGGCTTGACGTGGAATTTATCTCCGGCGATATAGCCAATAGTCAACGGCAGCGTGTCATCCACACCGATATCGAAAGGACCGAAGGAAAGCAGATAACGAGTATCATAGCCGTCGGCCAGATTGCTGGCGATCGCCGAGTTCGGTGGCAGCCAACCCGCGGAAGAATAATCAATGGCCGAATAGAGCTGATCGTAATCAAATTCACCGTTCTTCATGAAGAAATACTTGTTCTTGTCCCCCGCAGGAGTTCCCAAACCACCCGTACCGAGGTTGCGACTATTCTCTCGCCGCACCGGTCCCCAATCAAGGTTGGGGTCGTCGCCCCACGATACCCACCAGTTGAAGCTGGTTTTCAACTCCGGGTTCGGGGTGCGCACGACTCTCGTGCCGGTCACCGCAACCACGCTAAATGCGTCAAAAACGCCAGAGCGGTTAGGGTCTCCATCATTGTCGGCAATCCAAGCGACATCGATTGTGTCCTGCAGCGAACTACAGGTCGAAGAAGTAACCGACTGCTTGAAACCGGCTATGTCGTCTTGCGATCCTAATGCACCCTTCGAAAAATGGGAAACATCCGCATCAACATAGAGACCGATATATGCCTTCTTGATTTCATTGCCGCCGATGTTTCTTATCAGGAAATCCATCAGGATGAAATCCTCGGCATATGAGTATGACCAGGAGTAGCTTTTCTGCGTTATCTTGACGCCGAGCGGTATGTGCTGTCTGCCATCGTCCGGGTTGATTGCGACATAAGCTTGATCGGTCAGCGTATCGGTATATACCGAGATATAATCGGCCTCGCTGACGGCATTTACCGAGTCATACGCCGGGTCGCTCTTGCGAGTCGATCTCTTGATGATGGCTCCCTGCGGAGCTGCATCCCCATACATTTCAAAAATGTGCTGCCAGCCGTCATGTCCACACGACACCAGTGTATCCTCGCCTATAATTGCGCCAATCCAAAGAGCGCCCTGGAAAAGGTATTCCATGCCAGAACCACCGGGATACTCGCACGATGGCGCAGATAGACCGGTCTCCGGGTCTTTGACACTGGCATCGCTCTGATTGCCGAAAATCCCGTAGTTGGTCACCGTGAGCCACATGTTACCGACCTTATGGACTCGCTGGTCGAGCATCGGTTTGCCGGTCATGGGCTTGTTCATACGGGATAGCAACTCTGTCTGAGATGTTCCCCTATCAGTGTTTGCAAGCGCTCCATATACGTGGTTAAAAGCGCAAGTGCCCAGTAGCAGGATCACTAGTAGGACAACCGATCTGATCGTCGTCCCAGAACTACCGATGTATTTCGCTGTCATCTATTGCCTCCAAATTCCTCTGCTTGCACGGCCGTAATTCCGATGGCTAACATTTTTCTCCTTAGAACTTGAATCCGAGCGTAAAGCGGTTAACTTGTTTCAAGTGTCCCAGATCCTGATAGGCATAATCCAAACGCAACTCACGCTTGTTCCACGGCAAACGTACGCCCGCGCCTAAACTAAACGTCCCTTCGTCATAATTGAACTTGTCTCCCACCCGCAAAAAATACTTCCCATCATACCCATACTCGAAACCCGCATTATACTTC
>CAIYYT010000134.1 GCA_903930455.1 uncultured bacterium
AAGATGGGGGTCGAGGTTTACACCGATATTGATAAGGCGCTGGATGGCGCCGATGTGGTCAACGTCATGCGCATCCAACTGGAACGGCAGACATCAGGACTGCTGCCCTCCTTGCGCGAATACACGACACTCTTCGGCATCACCAGAGAACGTCTGAAACGTCTCAACAAGAACTACACGATCATGCATCCGGGACCCATCAATCGGGGTATCGAACTTGCCGATGACGTCGCCGACAGTGTCAATTCGGTTATTCTGGAGCAGGTTACCAACGGCGTCGCAGTGCGGATGGCGGTGCTTTATCTTCTGGCGGCAAGCGAGGGCAAAAATGTCAAACAAGATTAGGCTAATCAAGAACGGGACTCTGGTTCTTCCCGATAGAAACGAACCAATCGAGGGGGACATCTATCTCGAAGAGGGTGTCATCAAGAAAATCAATCTGGAGACTGACAGCCGCAAGAAGGAAAAGGCCGGCGGAGACGGCGTGATCGACGCCAAGGGACTGCTCGTTTTTCCGGGCCTAATTGACATGCATGTGCACTTGCGTGAACCCGGACGTGAAGACGAAGAAACGATCGCCACCGGCACGGCCGCTGCCGCCGCAGGCGGATTTACGGCCATTGCTTGCATGCCGAATACGTTGCCACCTGTCGACAATCAAGAATCCGTGATGTTCATCAAGCAACTTGCCCGCGACTGTCCGGCGCAGGTATATCCCATTGGCGCTATTAGCAAGGGACGCGCCGGAAAAGAAATGTCCGAGATCGGCGAAATGGTGCACATGGGTGCCGTGGCAATTTCTGATGACGGATCACCGGTGCATGACGCCGCGATCATGCGGCGCGCTCTGGAATACGCCGGCATGTTCGGCATACCGGTCATCAGCCACGCCGAGGATTCGACGCTTACCGGCAACGGTGTGATGAACGAGGGATACGAGTCGACCAGACTCGGTATGCCCGGAATCCCTCCCTATTCGGAGGAAGTCTGCATTTCGCGCGACATCATTCTCTGCAAACACATCGGCACCCGGCTGCATATCGCGCATGTATCGACGAAAGGTTCGGTGGAACTAGTGCGACGCGCCAAAGCTGAAGGTGTCCATGTGACCGCGGAAGCCGCGCCGCATCATTTTACACTCACAGACACGCTGATCGGCAAGGAGTTCAACACCAACCTGAAGATGATGCCTCCGCTACGAACACAGGAAGATGTTGATGCGATAATCGCCGGTCTGATGGATGGCACCATTGATGCCATCGCCTCCGATCATGCACCCCACTCATCTGAAGAAAAAGAAGTGGAATTCGATCATGCGCCCAACGGCATCATCGGTCTGGAAACGACAGTGGGGTTGGTCGCGACGTTTCTGGTGCGACCGGGACATCTGACCTGGAATGATATTGCGCGCAAGTTGTCAAATCATCCGGCGCGCATCCTAAAGATTCCCGGCGGCGAACTGAAAGTCGGTAAAGTCGCCGACATCACGATCATCGACCCCAAGGCCTCCTGGACGGTACGTGTCGAAAAGTTTGCTTCCAAGTCGCGCAATTCACCCTATGACGGTTGGAAACTTCACGGAAAAGTGCGCTATACGATTCTCGGCGGCGCCATCAGCCACGCTTCATAGGAGCAACCACTTTGGGTTGCTCTCTTGCAGTTTCTGCTAGGTTCTGCGACCTCGCGCTTGCGGGGTCGCGGGACCTGGACTACAAATCGAAGCTCGCAATCAGGAACGCAAGACCAGTCCTAATGCCTGTTCGTACTGCGCTGCAATCACTTCCGGCGAAAAACGTTTCTCGGCATCCTTTTTGGCGTTCGTAATGAGGTTGCGATACAACTGCTCGTCTGCAAGAATGCTTCTAATCTGCGCGGCAAGTTGCTCCGCGTTTCCAGGTTCGAAAAGCAGACCTGTCTCGCGATCGTGGATGATATCGATTATGCCCCCCGAACGCGCGCCGATCACCGCCGAACCGGAGAGTTGCGCCTCGACCAGCGTCATCCCGAATCCTTCATTGATCGACGGCAATATGGTAACACGAGCAGAGGGATAGATTTTCGCCAACTGCGCTTGCGGAACCGGGGCTTTCAGTAAGACTCGTTCTTGAAGGGAAGACTCCGCGATCAAGGTCCGCAATTCGGCCTCTCGTTCCCCCTCGCCGTAGATTTCGCAGACAAAATCGATGTCGTCGTCTCGGAGCATTCCCAGAGCCTTGATAAGAACCTCCAGTTGCTTCTGGTGCGTGAATCGCGCAACCGCAAGTATCAGCGGCGGTATTCGTTCGAGTACCGGTTGTTTGCCGAACAGATCGGTTCGCGCCGGCATGGGACAGACCTCGATCTTTGCCGGAGTGGTCAAATCGAGATCCAGCGCTGTCTCTCGCAAATAATTCGACACCACGAATGCTCTGGTGCTCCGCCGATAAATCAACCTTGCCAGCGACCGCAGCAAACCACTCTTCCTAAGCAGGACAATGTCGGTGCCATGGCTCGTAACGTATAGTTTCTTGCCGCGAAACACGGACACGAACCAGCCAACGATTCCCGAAGGAATTAGCCACTGCGCAAAAACCACATCCGGTTTCTCGCGGTTCACCAACTCAACAGCTTTGCAGACATAGCTAATCATGAACAGCAAAAACTTGAGTAACCCCAGCGGCCGCATCACTTGCTTGTGCATATTGCCCGCATAGGCGAAAGTCTCCGCCTTCGCGGGCGCATAGCGGAAACGATGGATTTCGAGATAGTCCGCTCTTTCGATTGTCGGCACGCCCGCGAAATGGGGCGCAATCACACAGACAGTAATCTGCCGGGCACGAAAGTGCTCGACCAACTCCTTCAAGAAGACGCCCGCATAGTCGCCTTCCCAGCGCGGGTAATTATGAGTAAGGACGAGGACTTTTCTACTCTGCCCCATCATGGCTATCTTCGGTCGGCGGTGGTGACGGTGGCGGCAACTCTCTAATCCTTATTGCCGGCACGACCTCCGGAGCGGGTGACTCTGACGCCTGCGACTGAGGCTGAGGTTGAGGTTGAGGTTGCGACTGTGCTTCCGGGCGTTCCGTGCTTTCGCGTCGATCGCGCCGTTGATTCGGCCGCCGCGGACGTCTGCCTTGTCGCGGTCCACTATGCTCACCTCTGTCTGGACGATCGCTTCTATCTGCGCGACCAGCCCTGTCCGCGCGATCCCCCCGGTCACCTCTGTCCGGTCGAACACCTCTATCAGGACGATCGCCTCGGTCGGGACGATCACTTCGCTCCGGCCGTTCACTCCGTTCCGACTGGCTTTTCTCCTGAGAAAAGGGCTGTTCCGGCTCGACTTTCTCTCTAACACCTCGATGTGGCGCTCTGGAGGAGAAGTGTTCCACCTGCTGTGCCAGCTGCTTGTTCTGTTCCTTCATTTCTTGCAGCGAATCTCGCAAGTAGACCAACGCTTCCGTGATGATGCCCATCACAAACAAAATGAGGGAGGACAATTCCAGCATGATAACCGCATACAGCAACGGTCGATAGCCGTGCTGCAGTGCAAAGCGCTCATAGAATGCCACACCGGCGACGATTAGGCCGGCAAAGAAAAATAGTAGGGACCATTTCCCGAACAAGTGCATTGGATCACCGAACACTGAGACCTGAAACTTGACGGCAATCAAATCGGTGAAGCCCTTGATAATCCGTGATGACCCGCGAAACTTGCTCTTGCCGGAATGACGTTTGGAAAGGTTGACCGGAATCTCCCTAACGATGAAGTCATTCGAGGCCGCAAAGGCTGCCATATAGCGGTGCCAACCCTCGCGCATCGGCGGCAGACTCTCGTATACTTCACGCGTGAACGCCTTGATCGAGTTCATGTCAGTGACTTTGAGCTTTGGGAAAAGCATCCGCGTTAGAAGATTGTAAAACCAACTCACCATTTTTTTGCCGTAGGCTCCGATCTTCTTGCCGCAAACCATGTCGGTGCCATTCTCGATGGCATCAACCATTCGGGGGATGTCGCGTGGGTGGAATTGCAAATCAGCCGGGTAAAATACCAGGATATCGCCCCGTGCTGCCGCAAAGCCCTTGTTCAGAGCCGTCGTCAACCCCATTCTCACCCGGTTCTTTACCAGTCGAACAAAATGGTAGCGACGCATCGCCTCCAGCATTTTGTTCTCAGTCTTGTCGGTTGAGCCATCATTGACGAATATGACCTCCGCCTGGAAGTTGCAGCCTCGTAGTGTGTTGTCAAATTCCGTCATCAACGGCTCGATATTCCCTTCCTCATTGTGGGCCGGGACTATGATCGAAACCTTCGTTCTTCTATTTCGTCCGTTCATCGCTTGCGTCTTTCCAATCCTTTGATCGTTTCTGCCAGGTTCTTGTCTTGTGAGTACAAGTTCCTGGCCATCTTGTAATATACGAGCGCCGAGTCGAAAGTGGCGGCGCTGCTCGCGGGTGTCTCCAATGCCATGAGGCAGTTGCCCAAATTAAGGGCGCTAAGTCCGTCTCCGGGGGAGAACTGCTGCACCTTGCGATAGAGATCGAGCGCCTCAGCGAACTTGTTCTGCGAATAGAGGACATCCGCCGCGTACAGGTTCGCCGAGTAATTGGGCGTACTGCTACTCAAAAAGCGTTGCATGTACACAACGGCGGAGTCGTTGTTGTGCTCACTGATAAATGCCTGCGCGCGTTCGAAATCCGATGGCAGATATTGTCTCGCCTGAGTGTTCGGA
This sequence comes from uncultured bacterium, assembly GCA_903930455.1. Taxonomy (GTDB): domain Bacteria; phylum Zixibacteria; class MSB-5A5; order CAIYYT01; family CAIYYT01; genus CAIYYT01. The sequence goes on from CAIYYT010000134.1 coordinate 4,710, forward strand.
GTCACGTTGCTGACACGATACAGCCGCACCGGGAAACCGCGAATGATGTAACGAGTGATGAGATTCGCATGACTCATCACTTCCGGATAATCTGCGCGGGCTAGCTTGTCGTTTCCTTCATCCATCACCAGATGCGTTATCGGATACTTGGAAAACAACTCCTTGTCGACATGCGTAGTACCAAACATGTGGAAAATGCTGCCAAAGTGGTTTTCCTGTGTCAGCGCGTGGCTATATGGCCCGGCAACCACAGCGCCCTGATTGAGTATCGCAGCCAGATCGCGATCGGCCGTAATCAGCGTATACTGGCGATGCCCGCTCCAGTCCACAAACTTCACGACATTAAGAAAGATGAGGAACGCTACCAGCAGTGCCGAGAATAGCGCACCGACCACCACTGTCTGACGTGAGACTCGTTTTCTTGCCCGGAAGGCTAGGGCGATCAGCGCGCCGACCACTAGCAGCACAAACGCGTATGGTAGCGCATTCTTTCTGATGGAATCAACCGTACCCGAGGAAACCAACCAGAGTAAAATCAGTGACAACAGGGGCAACAGCCAGATCGCCCAGAGCACAATGAAGAGCGCGGGATTCTTGTGCTTGTCACGATCCTGTGCCTTGCTCTTTGTCGCCGCCGATCCTAAGCGGCGTAAATAGTCAAACGCATAGGCAAGAGCTACGCCCGCCATTGCCATCGCCGGAAACATGATGCTCGTCTGATATCGCAGCGGTCGGTAGTTCCACGGGAACAGTGTAACATAGCCAACCGCAAACCAGAGCATCAGAATCACCCAGCCGAGATTGAACTCGGCGAACAGCTTCTTGCCGGTTTGCTTCCCCACGAACCAGGTCAAAACCCCGGCCCCAAACAGGTACGTGAGCACGGTCACCAAAGGCATCTTCAGGAAGAAGTCATGCTCCCAGAGCAGTGAGATGTACTGCCACACGAAATCCTTGACCGAATCAAACGCCTTAGGTGCCCCGTAGAGTCCGACCGCCTGCTCCGCCAGATAGCCGGAGATCTGTTTCTGTGCCGGAAAATAGACGAACAGGATCCACGACAGGATTCCCACTCCATAACCGGCGTAGAAATGAATCGCGGATTTCACCTGCGCCTTGCGATCTTCTTCATCGTTCAGATAAAGCAGAATCCAGAGAACCGCAAAGACCCCAAGCATATAGACCGCGATCATCTTCCCATAGAACGCGGCAAGGGCACAGGTTAGCCCGGCGGCCGCCAGATACAGCCAGTGTCTATTCCGGCAGGAAAAGAGATAGACAGAGCCACATAACCAGAAGTTCTGTGAAGCTTCCAGGAACGGTGTTCGCCCAAACCAGATCAAGGTGAAGTCGAACGACGCGATGATGGCGAAAAACAACGCGCCAATCCGCGACCCGCAATTCTTGATTGCCAGCGCCAGGAGCAAGATCGACGCCAGATTGAAAATCACGCCGACGGCATTCCCCTGCGCTCTGCCGGTACCCGCAATGTTGAAGACGATCAGCGCCAGGAGATTCTGACTCGTATGTTTCCACTGGCTGTAGCTCGGGTCATCGTAGGGATTGGCTGTCCCATGATTGACCGTGTTCTCCGCGAAATAAACGTACTGGAAAGGATCAGTCGAGAAATCCTGCGATTTGGTGATTCCCATCGGTGGATCAGCCGACAGGCACACGACGCGAAACACCAGGGCGATCAAGAGAACAACGCCAAGTATTAAGTAGAAACCTCTGCCGGCAACTGCAGAGCTAACTCCGTCGATCAACTGCTCCAAACGATTCTTCACATGCTAGTCCTAGTCATTTTCAATGCAAATCTGATCTGTCTGCTGCAACTACTTTAGCGCCTTTACCCGGTATTTCAGCAGAGTCCAGATGGCTACCACACCATCCCACGCCTTAATCTTCTTGCCGTGTTCGCGATCCCGAGGAGCGTACGATATCGGAATCTCCTTGATCTTGACTCCCTTCCGCAAGACCTTCGCCGTTATCTCGGGACAGAACTCGAATCCCGAGGATTCGAGTTGAACCGATTTGAGAAGCTTCGCGTCAAACACCTTGTAACAGGTCGGTTCATCTGTCAGTCGGGTACCGAACAGCAGGTTCGTAGCTATGGTAACCGCCTGCCCACCGAGATAGAACAGGTAACTTGAGTGCTCTGAATGCGACAATTCGCGCGATCCATAGACGACCGGCGTTTCTCCCCTGATGATTGGCTCGATCAATTTCTGATAATCGTTCGGATCGTATTCCAGGTCTGCGTCCTGAACCAACACGATATCTCCGGTAGATTTCTCGATCCCATAGCGCACTGCCGATCCCTTGCCACCGTTTTCCTTGCGGTAATAGAACACTTCCGCCGAGCCTTCGTAAAGCTTCATCAGTTGACTTGTCGAATCGACTGATCCATCATCAACGACTACAACCTCTCGTTCTATCCCATCTCCCAAGGGAGCTTGAAGCACTCTCTTGAGTATTTCCATGATTGTCTTTTCTTCATTATATGTCGGAATGATGATGGACAATTTCATTTCTCGAAGTCTCCTGCTGGTGACATTCTGACACGCTCGCGTGAGACCGCATGCGGGGTCTTGTCAACGTTTCGGAGATGGTATTCTGTCACATCCATCGCTTTTACAGCTTCCCCGTCATGACCAGTCCGACAAACAGAAACACCAGCAATGGAAACAAAACCAAGACTACAAACGGGAGCAAGTGTTCCCTCAAGCCCGTCTTCTCAGTATCGTCGCCTCGATGGGGTTTGTTCGATTCGTCCCGAGGATTGCGCGCGGCTTCTTTCGTGGCAGGTCCAATCCCTTCTTGTCATCATATTCAACTAACACATACGGCCACAGGGCGTACGCGATTATCCGCATCGTGCGCGTGTAACTTGCGGCCTCGCAAACAACTATGCAAGCACGAGGTCAATTTCGTTTGCCGCCAACAGGTTCAAAGCCTTCAGTTCTGAGAACGAAACCTGTAGCCTGACCCCTCACCACAAATTGATCGCTCTAAGAAAGCAATTCGGGCAAAGTTGTCAAGGAGTTCCGGTTGCGGGGCGTGTCATTGCCCCAAATCGGGTGCCAGGCGACAGCGAGTGGTCATTTCTTGCGCCCGATCTCAGTTGTCGCAGCCTCACAGAAGGCGGCAAACAGCTTGCGGCTATATGGATCACACGACCACGCCTCCGGATGCCACTGCACTGCGATCGTGAAACTATTTCCCTCAATCGCTTCGACAACGCCATCCGCCGTCTTCGCCGAAACGATCAAGCCATTTGCGAGTTTCTTGATGCCCTGATGATGGCCGGTATTGGTCTCGATGCGATCGGCGCCAAGAATGTGGTGCAACTTTGTGCCGGGAATGATTTCCACTTGATGTCGAGTCGAGTAGTCCAACTCGCCGACCTGCCCGTGATTGGCAGCCCCCGGCATTTGCGAAAGATCCTGATAGAGCGTGCCCCCGAAAGCGACGTTCATCATCTGCAAACCCCGACAAATGCCGAAAATCGGAATCTGTCTTCGATGACAGGCGTTGATCAATTTGCACTCAAATTGATCGCGACGCGGCATCATTGGCTTACAGAGAGGATCGAGGTCTTCACCATACAGACTCGGGTTGATATCCTCCCCACCAATTAGGAATAGTCCATTGATCATGTCGCAGTATTGCTCAACCGTGTTCAGCCGCTCGGTCGCCGGAATGCCGATCGGAAGCGCGCCTTGTTCCTCTATAGCTTCGTAATACTGTTCTTTCAGATACTCAAACCGATAGGCCGGTTGCGACACAAAATTGTGATCCTCAGCCATCAACGCCAGCGCCAAGCCGATTACTGGTTTCCCCACTTGCTTGTCTCCTCAATCAGAATGCATACAGTATGCTGAAATGGAACGAACCACCGGAAGGATAATCATTGATGTTCGTGCGCCTGCCGTAGTCGACGCGAATTGGTCCAACCGGCGATACCCATTGCACGCCGACACCGAATGTCACCGCCACCTCGCGGAACGACACCTGTTTGATGTCTGCCACGTTGTAACCGCAGTCAATAAATGTCGAACCCCAGATTTGCCAAAAGAGAGGTTTGCGCAGTTCCAAATTCAGTAGTCCGATAGCTTCTCCACCGGCGGGATCACCTTTGACGTCAACCGGTCCCAATGTGTTCTCCTTGAAACCGCGCACCGTATACGCGCCACCGAGATAGAATCGTTCCTTGGTCGGCACCTCCGTAGACTTGCCAAATGCTGTCACCCAACCCAGTTTGATCCGCGAGGCAAACACGCCGTTGCTCGTGAACTTGTTGTACTTGGACCAGCTAAAAACGGCTCTGACGAAACTATTGTCCCCCCCCAACGGACCACCGACGTAGTTTAGTTCATACAGCGTCAACGAGCCGCTAGATGGATTAAATTTGTTAAGCAGCGGTCGCGTATCAGTTTCCAACGCCAGTGAGATCTCGCGATCAACGTTCAATCCCAACTCCTCCTTGTATAGTTGCGCACTGTCAGAACCCACGCCCGAGATGCGAAACTGCTCGTACGTGCCAGAAATCGAAAGTCTTGTCCAAAGCGAGAATTCTCGCACTATAGTCGCATCCAGTCTGATGGTTTCGATCCGATAATTCTGCAACAGTGAGTGCACGCCCGGCTCATATGTGAAAGTGGTTATCAAGGGCATGCGAAGGCCCAACAGGTACGGTTCGGTGTAGCTGAAGTCGAAATGCTGTTTGACGAATCCCCACTGACTGAACGCCTGAAAGAGGGTGTTTGATTCCAATAGCATCTTTCTGCCGGTTCCGTTGATATTGCGATTGCCGAGCGATCCCGAAATGGCCCAGAGGAAATCCTTTGCTACATCTTGTGTGGCGCCTGCACCGAAAGTGACATACCTCGGCGGACGTTCCATTGCACTGACTCGAAAATCGGGCATGAGACTGTCGCGCCGACTCATCGAATCGGGAATACGCAACGACACGTAGCTGAATAAATTGGTGCGCATCAATCGCTGCTGAAACTCGAATAGCTTGTCGCGACTATAGACGTCCCCGCGCTTGAAGGTCGCCTCCTTTTCGAACACCTTTCTCTGCGTTCTGATTGTCGAATCAACGACAAGATTCCCGAACGCCACCAGATCGCCCTTGATGACTTTGAAGTTGATAGCTACGGAGCTGTTGTGCTCACTTTTCAGCAGCGAGTCGCTGGCATACGGATATCCGCTGTTGGCAAAATAGCTCTTGATTTCCTGCCTGACCCCCTCAACAATGGAATGCCTCAGGTAGTCCCCGGGTCGAAGTCTGTTCGCCATTGAAAGAACCTTCTCCTCGTCCTTTCCCATAAGACCGGAAACCGTCACGGAAGCGATGCGGTAACGAATTCCCTCGTGGATATTGACCAGGAGTTGCACCTGCCCGGCTTCGGGCAATCCAGTGAAATCAATGTCGACTTTGGCGTCTGGGAATCCCTGATCTTTGTAGAAGTACTCGAGTAGAATTGGGTCATAGGCAAGGTTGGATTTGGTGAAACGGTTGCCTCGCATCAGTCCCAGACTCTGCCAAATTCCGTCTTCTCTCGAATAGAGCTTCTTTCTGATCTTCCCCTCGGAGAAACTGTTATTGCCCGAGATGATGATCTTCTCGATATGCGGGCGCTTGGCCAGCAACTTGCGTTTCTCCGACGAGACCTCGGCGCCGAGGGCAAGTTGGGAAAACAGCACCATTATCGCCAGCAACGCCACCGATCTCACTTGAACTCCCACTTCAGATTGAGCGCAAGCCGCCACAGCCTGTCACGGTCGAGATTGATAGAGGTGTAGAAGTGACGGCCAAGACGATACTCGGCGCCATACTCCGCTTTGCCGTCGAGCGACAAAGAGGAAACGTAGGTATAGACATTGGGAAGTGTGTAAAGGCCCACCGTCACAGTCGCCCCTGAAATCGTGTTTCTGTCATTATATGTGGGAGTAACATCGAACACCTCGACACCAAACGTACGACTCAGTCTCTGGCTCATCAGATTTGACAGCAGGCCCAATCCACGCACCTGCACGCGGCTCTGCAGAGGTGTGTTTCTGTATGGGTCGTTGGGATTGCCAGTTACCGGTTGGCTCATCGCGATCAATGTGACAATGTCCTGATTCGAATAGGCTGATCCGGCTGCGGCGTCGATAGTCGGCTGGAGCAGCGTTCCGCCGATCACCAAATCAAGCTGATCGTAAGATGTGCTGCCGACCTCACCCGAATAGGTGCGCAAACGCACGCTGGCCTTGATATTTATCTGAGGATCAGGCCGCTCAACGTTGTCGAAGATCAACTGACTCCCCGGTTCGATGCGAAAATTCATATCACCCAGATAGTAGTTGCCGCGCGTGATATTCAGAGTACCAAGATAGTTGTCCTTTGTTCCCTGTCTCAAGACAACCAGTTCACCTTCGCTGTCAACGATCATATTGACATCAGAGTTCTTCACAATAACCGAGCCGGGCAAAAGCAGGCAGTGCAGTTCATAGTCCCAGGTGGAAATTGTGTCTGCAGCTTCAACCGCGGCGCTCACTGCCTCTGAGGAAAAATCCTCGTAGTAAGTGGCCTCTTTGACAGTCACATTTCCGGTAATCTTCGGTGGATCGTAACCCTTGATTTCAAGTTCAGCATCGCACAGTCCATAGATATCGCCAAGATCGTACTTCACCGGCAAATCAAATGCGACCGCTGACAGGTCATAATCAAAATACTTGAGACTGCGTATCAGTATCTTTCCTGTGGCACGTACGGTTCCCTCCTTGCCTTTGTAACGCGCCTTTCCTTCGGCCCATCCCAAAGTGATCAACTTGTCCTGAGAGGTCACCTGCGCTTGAATGTTCTCTATCGGATTTTCCATTTGATAGACTTTGACGGTCCCATTTTTGAGATCGAAAGATCCTTTCGTCTGCGGTTGCTGCGGTGTACCGTAGACATCAAGCAGCAATTCGTAGTCGCCCGTCAGTGACTCCACATTGTCATTCAGCGAGGACAGAATCGAAAGGTCATTGCCTGATGACTTGACCGTAAACGCCATCGGCTCTTGTGGCACCACCACCAAACCGCTGTCGAAATTCAATATCAGCGGAAATTTCCCCTGAGCGGTGGCGGTACCACCATCAAAACGTAGCGTCAGATCATCGAACGTTACCGCGGAATCTTTGAAATTGAGTGTCGTGGCCAGAGTGCCCAACGAATCAGCCCCGTACGCCAGATCAGTCACGCTACCTTCAAGCTTGATTTTGGGTGCACGCAACTTGCCGGTCAATTCGCCTTTGAGCTTCAGCGTACCTGTCAGCAACGTGTCGAGTTGCAGGTCTCTGAGCCAGGGAGAGACCTCAAAAGACTGAGTCTCGGCACGCAATACAATCGTGCTGTCATAGCCGTAGTCGCAATAAATCCCAACTTCACCTTCTTTGCCTTTCATGGTTGCCTTGTCGACTACAATTCGATCGCTGAGGAACTCTACCGGTATCGGCGCCGTGTTTGCATATTGTAGGCTGTCGAACGTGAATTGGAAATCTGACACCTCGACCGATGCCGTCGAATCGGCAATGATCGCCAGCGCCTTGGCGTCCATCGAATAGCGCGGGTGATAGAGCCTCGCTTTGCCGATCGTCACCAGATTTGAATCAATATCCACGGTGGCCACCAGGCTGTCGGCCGGCAACGCCCACACGTTGCTCTTGTATGTCGTGGCTTCAACACTGCCAAGTCGACGATAGAGGAAACTCTTGATATCGAATGTCGCTACCATACTGTCGGTCGTCAGACCATAGAAACTGCACGAATCGCCAAAGAACACACCGCGGATGTCGGGATTTATGTCCGAACCAGACACGACGTAGTTCGCATGGGCACCCCCCGAAAGCTCTTTTATGAACAGATCGCCCCAGAAATCGGCAAGCTGTGTCGTGGCAAAATCACCGTTCAGCATCATCTCGCCATTGTAATCGACTACACCCTCGGCCGTGAAATGGGAGTGTTTGTAGTCCAGCGCAAATCCGGGATGGAAATACATGTCATTAACATTCATACTGATCATGCCGTTCAGGGAATCGTAATTGACAAAATCAAAGCTGCCTTTGCCGCACGCAACGTCAAGATCGAGATTGAAGCTATTGGCCCCCATTCCCGAGCCGCTGATCTGCATTGCACCATTGATGCGCGACGCAAACGTCTTGGGCACAATCTTGTCGAGATTGACGCCGGTAACGCGCAGGTCGCCGGAGTAGGTCTCTGGTCGAGCGATTAGATTCATGTCCATCGAACCTTCCACAGAACCATCGAACGCTTGCCCCTTGAGATTGCGGAAGCTCAAGACGCCGTTAGCATAGGCATAGTCGGTATTCGCCGGCCCCAGGCGGCGCTCAAAGAGAGTGCCGTCGAGATCGGCATTACCGCCGAACTCGGCGCCTCGCCCGGTCACCTGCAGAGAGAAGTCAAAGCCACCGACCAGGTTGAGGCCGGCGATATTAGAAAGCTCTTGCAACGAGAGATGGCTGTTCTTGAAAGTGAAATGATACGACGATGCTGAATCAAACGGATAGATACCGCTGCCATTGAGCCGGGAGGAGTCAGTCAGGACATATAGCGAGTCAATGCCGATCGCCCCTTTTTCAAGAACGGCATCTAGCTTAAGTTCCTTGAGACGAAATCCCTTCTGTGCGTAGTTGAGTGACACCGAATCGACCGAGGCGCGAACGTCGCCTTTGTTCAGCAATAAGGCGCCGATTATCGTGACGCTGTCGACATAGTAAGTCGATGGCTGCTTAAACCACTCAAAGCGGCCGTTGTTCAGTTGGAAGTGGTCTACGGCCACTTTTAACGTACTCTCTGACTTCGTATTTCCTTTGCCTCCCAGCTCAGGAATCAGCAGCTTGCCTGTACTATCCGAGCGAAGCACCAGAGTCGGTTCATCGATAATCAGATTATCGATGTGCCAGATTCCATGGAGGATATTATTGAAGTTATAGTGTGCTTCAAGGCGTTTGATCTTCAACAGCCGGTAGCGATGGGGTGCCTTCTCGAAATCCACCCGTACGTCATCGACCGTAAGATATTCGAACATCGACCCTCCAATTTCACCGTAATCGATCTTGACGTTGTACTTGGATTCGATGTATTGCGCCAGCAACATGTTGATACCGCGGTGCACCAGCGTTGTCTGCGTGATGACATATACAGTCACCGCCACCGCGCCGAAGAGAATCAGAATCAGGGCTATCGGTATGTGCAGAAAAAACTTCATCTATAAAATACCTGCTCCACCTTGGTCTCTACGACCTCTAGCTGCTCACGCGACAACACACCGGCCCCCAATGCCGATCTGATTAAACCCGGTGTCGCTCCCAGATTACGAGCGCCGCGCACATGGCTGTGCAATTGCACTTGATGACCGGAGATGGCCAAAAACACGATGCTCGCAATCTCCCGTTCCAGCGCTGTCGGCCCCGGACGTGACAACACTTTACAGTAACCGTCCACAACCATCCACTCGGCCAACTCTGGTGATGCCTTACCTAGGTTAGACATCAAACGCTCGAAGTTGGGGTAATAAATCTGCTCGCAAAGCGCCCGACCACGCCGTTCGAGCTCCTCGCTACTTGTCTCATTAACAAACATGAAACTGCCGTCCGCCCCCACCACCTCCGCAAAGACCTTAGCCGCTTCAATGGCCTGCGCGAAACCAAAAAATAAATGCGATTGCAGCAGCACCTCATAGGCCACGACCGGCGTCAACGGCACAGGCACAACTTCGGGCAACATTGCCCGCAAATGGCCAAGTTTTCCTGGCGATAAGGCCGCCGCCAGAGCGGCAATAGCTGTAACTCGTTCCATCTGTCAAAAGAACCCAGCCCCGGTCTCCGTTACAGTTAACTAATTTAATCTTTTGTCAATCCTGAGGATACAACAAAATGCCCATGGGAGCGACGCATCACTCTCGCATGCCAACTGCTGCGAAAAAAATCGCCCCGTGATGTTTGATAACAGGAGGTCATCGGCAACACAGGGCGACAATACTGTCAACATGCACGCAATATCAATAGCTGGTAGTGCTGGCGGCATTCCTCATTAAGGGTGAACCGTTGCTTCCAGTCCGCGCAAAGGGCGAACGCATTTCGTAGTAACGACTGTCGGCACGAACCATACCAAGGCGCGGTTCCGCACCAAACCGTCTCATAGTCTCCACATACAGAGACTCAACTCTAGCGTCAGCAAGACGAAGGGTTCTGACCTGAGACATATTGGTGGCACGGTAATTCGAGGCAGAGCCCGAGACGCCAATGATGTTTTCATAGGCACTCACTGGAATTCGGCTCCCCACATGTCTTCCCGAAGGCGTCGACATCGGCGACGTAGATTCGACCTGTGAATAGGCTGGACTGTTGAGCGGCATGTCGGGAGAACCGACTGGTCTTTGCAGGAAGACCATCGTAATCAGTGCCGCCACGGCCACAGTAGCCAACGCCGAAACCCAACCGATCGGCCGTCGGATCCATGACGACACAGGTGTCGGCAGATAGCTCTCGCTGGGATTATTCTGCTCAGCATAGATTCGGTTAAACAGCTTCAGATTGAAATCGTCTGGCGTCGTCTTAGCGGGCAGCGATCGAGCTGCAGCAAGTATTTCTTCGAGAACGAACTTCTCGCGTTCACAGCTTTTGCAATTCCTTATATGCACCTCCACTTCGCTAAGATTATCCGAGGAGAGCGAGCCCTCAGAGTATGTTGATAGGCAGTACCGTACCTTTCGACAATTCATAAGACTCCTCCAAACGGGGTTTAAGACGGGTGCGCAAAATGGCGCGCGCTCTGTTTACTCGCGATTTGACCGTACCCAATGGCACTCCCAACACCTGAGCGATTTCTTCATAGGAGAGATTGTCAACATCGCGAAGCAAAAAGGCGGTTTTGTACTTTTCGGGTAATCTTTTCATCTCGGCATCGAGAAGCGTCTTCAGATTGGCGGATGTGTCCTTTTTCTCTTCCTTCGCAGCCAACTTGTCGGCAAAATCAAAAATGTCGAGGAACTTAATTTTCTTCCGCCGGCGAAGCTCATTACGTGCCAGATTGAGCGCTATCGTGTATATCCAGGTGGAAAACGCAAAGCGGAAATCGTACGACATCTTGTGCTGCCAAACACGAAGGAATGTCTCCTGAAGCAGATCGTTGGCTTCATCTTCCGAAGAGAGCATCCGGTAAAGTACGTTGAACAATCTGTCTTTGTATCGATTGACCAGTGTGTTGTAGGAAACCATTTCTCCTTCCTGCACCCGGCGCATCAAATCCAGATCAGGAAGTGTTTCTCGGTTCAGCATCGGCATCTTTCCTCTGTCGTAACGTGTTCTGTTCTAATCTACAAACAATCACGCCAAACAGTTCCCGAAAATCACCCTAAATTGAATTTTCCGCAGGTTTCTGATTGGCTGCTCCCACTTAGACAAGACCTACGGGCGAACTTCCTGCGGCAAATCACTTGATGCTTGGCATTTTCTATCTCCTTGATTATATTCGACTTCGGCAGTAAAAACGGACAGTCTCGCCGTACTATTACCGGACGTCAGAAAAGCGATCACGGGTCGCGCGAGCGGCTTCCCATTGGAGAGGTTAAAGTTAAATGAATGTCTCAGAAGCAATTAGCAAACGCAGATCAGTGAGGTCTTACACCAACACACCGCTTGAACCAGAGAAGCTCGAATTAATCCTGCAAGCAGCACGGCTTTCGCCATCCGCCCGCAATCAGCAGATTTGGAAATTCGTTGTCGTGCGCAATCCAGATAACAAAGAGAATCTGGTTCATGCCTGTGACGAGCATGCGTTTCTGGCGGAAGCTGATACTGTGATCTGCTGCTGTGCAGTCAAATCGGACCTTGTCCTGCCTAATGGCGAGGCAACCCACACGATGGACTTGGCTGTGGCGGCCTCATTCATGATGCTGCAAGCAACCGAACTGGGACTTGGAAGCTGCTGGATTGGAACTTTCAACGAAGCAAAGCTCAAGAAACTGTTGAGGATACCGGAGGAAATCAAAGTCGTCTGTCTCATCTCCCTCGGCTATCCGCATTTTGTACCACCAGCTTCGGATCGCAAACCCCTAAGCGAGATCGTGACCATAGAGAACTTCGCCCAACCACACCAATAGCCGGGCAATCGATACCTTGGCAGGCTCGCCACCAACTCTTGCACAAAGATTGTGCTTAACCTCAGTTCATCCCGCATCATTTTGGTCGTACAGCCTTTTCCAGTGTAAAACCCTTGGGAGACAGCCGACAGCCAACGGCACAGTTGGGCAAGCGTTTAGAGGTCGCGATATCGGATATGCGCAATAGCGGCACGGACCTTGCTGTCTAATGGTCAGACTAAAAGCTATGGATGGCAAGTTGTTGTTGACCCTCGGTGCGCGCACCTTAGATTCGTCTCTGTGTTATTTCTGGAGAGAATTTGAGGAGGCTCAGATGCCGAAATTCGTATTTACATTGTTGGCAGTGATTATGATGGTTACATCACTGAATGCACAGACAGACAGAGATCAGAACAGAGATCAGGGAGTAAGGCGCATTTACAGCTATGACAACATGCCGCCGCGCCAGTTGATCGATTGCCCCACGGCGGCGACTTTGCCGCGCGCCAGTTTCGACTTCGAGATGCGCACGACTTCCAACGGCGGATTGATCGCACAGACCGGTATCGGGCTGCATCGCAAGTTCATGCTGGGAGTTTCGTACGGTGGCGAGCAGATTCTGGGCGAGGGGAAAGCTACTTGGCAGGACAATATCGCTTTTCAGGTGAAGTATCAGTTGATATCAGAAACGACCGTGCTGCCTGCGATCGCCATCGGTTACGATGGACAGGGTTATGGACATTATTTCAGTGACCTCAAACGCTACATGTACAAATCCAAGGGCTTTTATGCCGTGGCATCAAAAGGCTATCAGACCTACCAATGGTCATCGGGCCTGCATGCCGGTATCAACTACTCGCTCGAGTCCGATATCGACAAGGACGACGATATGACCGTCTTCTTTGGCGCCGATTTGTCACTTCAAAACGACATTTCGCTGGTCGCCGAATACGACTTGGCGCTCAACGACAATAGGTATGACAAGGCCAATCTAAACAATGTGACTATGCACTCGGGGAAGGGTTGGGGTTATTTCAACGTCGGAATACGGTGGATTTTCTCGGAACGCCTGGAGTTGGGTCTTGATCTGGAAAATCTCTTCGAGAACCGTGCCGATGTCAATTCCTTCACTCGGGGACTACGAATAACATATCTCGAGTTCTTCTAAACTCTGACTGTGAGGTGATCTTGTGACCAAGAAGATATTTATTATCGGCGCGATCGTTATCGGAGCGCTGATCACCATTCACGGATGCTACACCATCATCAAGCATCCGTCGGTGATGCAGGCCGATAACACCGGAGAGACTTCTGAACATGCAAATGGTAATCGCGATTGCGTGAGTTGTCATCAGGATTATCAGCAGTACCCCTACGGCTACTACTACGGTTACTATCCCGGTTATTATCGCGACTATTCCCGCTGGGGACAGTACTATGCCTACCCTTGGTGGTGGGACTATTACTATAGCAACACTGGCAGTGACGGCAGCAGTGGAGGGCAAACGGAACAAGGCAACAAGCCCGGTACTCGACGCGGACTCGAACCTCCCTATTCGTTACCCTTGCAGGGCAACATTCTGAGGGATACGCTTTCTCCCCCTTCTTTCAACACGGGCACTACCACTACACCAGTCATCGTCACACCGGCGGGAGGAACCGCCACCGGTGGCGGCACGGTCACCAATCCGCCTGATCAGCCAAAAGAGCCTGCCAAAGTTGAGGACAAGAAGCCGCCCAAACGCCGGGGTGAAAAGTGAGGAACACGATGGCTATTCCCCGTCTACTGAAACTCTCTGTCTTGATAACCCTATCGTTTGCGGCCATGCTCTATGCCCAAAGCAGTTCGGGGGACACCTTCAACGAGTCCTCAGCCGATAACTTCTTTGGTGTTGGTGGTCGCGCCGTCGGCAT
>CAIYYT010000135.1 GCA_903930455.1 uncultured bacterium
ACTGATGGCGGAAATAACATACAAAATCGCGCACGAACTGCGCAACCCGATCACGATTATCGGCGGTTTCGCGGCGCTGCTAAACCGCAACCTAAACCCTGCCGATAAGTTAAGCGAATACGGCAGGATCATCGTGGAGGAAACCTTACGTGTGGAAAAGGCGCTTGCCGAAGTGTTAAATTTCTCCAAGTCCTTTGCTCTCGACCGAGTTCGCTGTGACCTGTGGGAAATCGTTGCCGCCACCGTCGATGTGCTCGAGCAGACTCATTCGCCGGTCACAACCGAACTCGATCCCAAGGACGGCAAAAGCTCTCTCTACGTTCGGGTGAACCGGGATCAAACCGTGCAGTCGTTGCACGATATCATCGAGGCCGTCGGTTCGTGTTTGCCTGACAGTACGCCGATACGTCTGCGGCTGGGGAATTCCGATGCCGCGCAGCGGATCGAACTCCACTGGCAGATTGAACCGGAGGCGCACGAGCGGGTCACCTCCCTGTTGGCGGAGATGCTTGACACTCGTGCTACCGGCTCTTCGTTGCGACTGACATTAGCTTTCGAGACCGTCCGCTACAACGGCGGCGAACCGGGACTGGCCGCTTCGGCGACGCAGGACAAGTATCTCTTCATTGAGTATCCGGCTATGGAGGAGTAAGATGAATGCGACAATCATGTGTGTTGATGATGAACTGAACCTGTTGCGCCTCTATGAGCAGGTGTTGGCGGAGGACGGCTTCCGCGTTGTCTCGGCTCGCAGCGGCACGGAAGCGCTCGACATAATTCATGCGCAGCAGGTGGACCTTGTAGTGCTTGACATCAAGATGGACGACAAGGACGGTCTGGATGTTCTGCGCGAGATGAAAATGGAAAACCCCGATCTGCCCGTGATTCTTCATTCGGCATACAGCACCTACAAGTCGGACTTCAAGAGTTGGTTGGCAGTCGACTATCTGGTCAAGAGTGCCGACCTAACGTTGTTGCGCGCGCGCATAAGAGAGTTGCTGGATGTCGATGACTGATCAGCGTGCTGAATTCGTAGAACTCGTCGATCACGTCGCCGAGATGGTGGAAGAGATCAAACTGATGAGTCTCAATCTCACCATTGCGCATGCGAAGCTGCGATTGAATGACAGCGCTTTTCAGACGGTCGGCCGCAGCTTTCAACAACTGCTGGACATGGCGGCGGCCAGCGTGGAAGAGGCTACCATTGCACTCAAGAATGCTCGCGGGCAAAAGCTGACGGACGACGAGAAATTCGTCGGCCAGACTGAACTCAACTCGAGTCTGGAGAAGATCAAAAAGGAAGCAGAGCATATCATTCAGACCGTACTGGCAATCAAGAAAACTCAGAGGATTAACCGGCAAGTCTGAGCCGAGAGGAGAAGAGCATCCCTATGAAACTCATCCTGCTCATAACTGATGTCGGGGGCCCTGTTGCATTGCATACACTCCTGTCCGAAATTCCCAAGGGCATTCCCTGCCCGCTAATGGTGCTACCCAGCTCCGAGGTTGGGCTGCTGGAATCATCCGCCGCGGCGCTACGCCGAACCATAGCGTTACCGATTTTCATGATCCAGCCGCGCATGAAACTCGAATGCGGCTGTGTATTTTTTGGCGCCGCCGGTATGCTGTACCGACCCATTCGGATAGAGGGAATGACGGCGTTGGAAGCCATTCATGTCAACAAAGAGGAAGAATACCTTCGCAAGACGATTGAAAATCTAGCTACCGCGTTCTCGGAGGAGTTGACCGTCATCTTCCTATCCGGGAGGGGGCGTCGCCCCGAAATTCAGGCAAGTTGTTCTGCCCTGCAGGAGTCAGGAAGCCGCCTGATCGTCCTGAACCGTTCTGAAACGGTGGTTTTCGACATGGGACAGCAGGTACTCGATGAGAGTCCAGCTGCATCTGAACTCACAGCGACCGAGATTGTTGCTCTTCTGGCATCGGCGTCATCATCTCCTCGCTCCCCCCGGAAAAAGTCGGCAAACGTATCGGGTCGGTAAATGCAGACCGCGCTTTGCCGATAACACAGAATAGGGGCCAATGGAAAGGAATCTGAATGGGTGATTTGCAGCAAGTCAGAGTCCTCGTCGTTGATGACGAGGAGTTCATGCGCAAGCTCTTGACCAACATACTCCGTAAAGCCGGCATGGAGGTTCTGACTGCACAAAACGGTGAGGAAGCTCTGAGGGTGTTCCAGGAGAAAGAGTGTGACGTCGTCGTTTCGGATGTGCGGATGGCGGGGATGAGTGGGTTTGACTTGCTGAAGCAGGTCAAGGCACAGCGTCCCGATACCGCTTTCGTCGTTATGACCGGCTATGCCGATTCCTACAGCATCAAGGATGCCCTGCTGCAGGGCGCAGACGAATACATCACTAAGCCCTTTAAAAATTACGAAGTAACGCTTGTCGTTGAGCGGGCTTACTGGCGCACTCAGTCAAATCGCAAACAAACCGAAAGCACCTGACAAGAACATGGCCGTAAACGACGAAAAGTTCCTCAAGTCAACTAAGGGCATAATGCTCTCCACCAACGGTGACGGCACCGAGGCCTACTTCAAACTTGTCGCCGTCGAGATAGGGAATGAGCCATTGACGTTTGAGCGCTTACATGGCTTGCTTACCGACGCCGGTGTATGCTTCGGGCTCAATGATGAGGCGATCAATCAACTGGCTGCCAACCCAGTTTTTGGTGAATATGTCCACATCGCCTCCGGAGAGTCTCCCAACCCCGGCAAAGACGCGCAACTTGAATATCTGTTTGACACTGTAGCCAAACGCGAGCCGAAAGTCGATGCGCAGGGTCGAATCGATTACAAGGATCTCAATTTCATCCAGAGCGCCAAAGCAGGTCAGGTCTTGGTGCGCAAGACCCCGCCGGAACCCGGCACTCCCGGAAAGTCGGTTCTTGGCAAGGACATCGCTCCCCGCGCCGGGCGCGATCGTCCAATCGCTCGCGGCGCTAATACACATCTTGCTCCCGATGGTCTGACTCTGATGGCGTCCATCGATGGCACTATCATGTTCAAGGGCGGTTCCGTGAGCGTCCAGCCTTCACAGAATATCCCCGGTTCCGTCGATTCCAGTACGGGCAATATCAACTGCGTCGGATCCGTGAAAGTATACCAGAACATCTGCAGTGAATTCAAAGTCGTCGTGAACGGAGATCTCGAAGTCGGCGGCAACATCGAAGATGCTCTCATCGAAGTCACTGGCAACGTGCTCGTGCGCGGCGGCTTCTTCGGGTCCGGCAAAGGAGTAATGGTTGCCGGCGGTGATGTGACCCTCAAGTACGCCGAGAATCAGAAAATCCGCGCCGGTGGCACCATCTATGTCGGTGGCGAAGTGCTGAACTGTGATCTCTACGCCGGTGACGCCGTTGTTGTACAGGGCAGAGTGGGGCGAATCGCGGGGGGCAACGTCGCGGCCAAACACTTGATCCGCGTTGCCAGCTTCGGCAACGAGGCCTCAGTGGTCACGCATGTTCATGTCGCCTATGACATGAAGTTGATGGAACGTTTGCGCGAGGTAACCAAAGAGATTGAACGCCTCGGCAGCGACGAAAAACGGGTCAAAGATGCGCTGGTCGGTCTCTATCGACTGGAAATGAACGGGAAACTCCCCGCCGACAAGAAGGAAGTACTTCTTAGATTCAAGGACTTCATGACCCAACTACCGCCACAAAAGGATGCGCTTAAAACTGAATTCGAACAGCTCAAACAGAAGCTACAAGAGCTTTCCGGCGCCCGCGTTATAGCCGAGGAATCCGTTTTCGCCGGTACCGTTATCCATTTTGGTCCCGTTTACAAGGAGATCATGGAGGACTTCCATAACGGTGCCGTCTTCGAGAAAGGCGGGGAAGCGATTACTCGCACGACTTTCGACGCTGAGCGGGAACGTCGTCTCGAAGAACAATGGCAAAAAACAAGGAAAGATGCCACCGCTGCCAGGCGCCCGGAGCCAGTCCCTGCCTAGCTCTCCTCATCACGAAACCCATTTCCGCTGCGGAAATCCATTGCGCACACCTGCTTAATTAAGATTTCACTTGCGTTGCCTTCACCGTTGCCGTAATCTTTGCAACACAGGCTTGTGCGGGTGTAGTTCAGCGGTAGAACGTCAGCTTCCCAAGCTGAATGTCGAGGGTTCAACTCCCTTCACCCGCTCCATTTTCTGGCGGCCCTTATTCGATTGGAAATGGTTAGTAATATGCAAATTGAAGGTAGAGTGAATAGCCTCGCCACCGATGCCGGTTGTGATTTTTCCGGCATAGCCGATCTCTCTTCTGTTCAGCAGGCCGTGACAGATCAGGGTGGTTCACTGGTGCAGGGATATCCGTATGCTATTTCCGTTGGCATTGCCATGCCCGGATCGATAGTCGACCAACTGCCAAATCGCTCGAATCCGGCTGTGGCTGTCGCCTATCGACAGCACTCATATAGCGTAATCAACCAGCGTCTCGACTTGCTGACCTCACGAATTGCCGGTTCGTTGCAGAAGGAAGGGCATAGAGCTCTGCCCGTTTCCGCATCGGAGCGTTATGATAATGAGAGGATATGCGCCGTCTTTTCTCACAAGTTGGCCGCTCACTTGGCCGGACTCGGCTGGATCGGCAAGAGCTGTTTGCTCATTACCCCGCGAGCAGGCCCAAGAGTCAGGTGGGCTTCAGTTTTGACCGACGCGCCTTTGAAGTCTACCGGTCAACCCATGCCGGAAAAATGCGGGAGTTGCAGCGAATGCGTTGACATCTGCCCGGCAGAAGCGTTTACGGGACAGCCGTTCCATGAAGATGAACCTCGCAGCGTTCGCTACGATGCCCGGAAATG
>CAIYYT010000136.1 GCA_903930455.1 uncultured bacterium
CCCCTTACGGGGTTAACGGTTTTCGAGACCGCCGCTTTCGACCACTCAGCCACCTCTCCGGCATCATTTAATTGGTTGCAGGAGACCAGATGGGCTGCCAGCAACAGACTTTATATACAACTCCAGATTCGGCTTGCCAAGCGGAATTTCGCGGACGGATGAAGAGTACAGTACTCTTCAGGACTCGATCCCACAAGCACAACACTGTGGCTATAGTCGAATATCCCCATTATCCGTCGGCGCGAATATCTCGGCCGCCAGTCGTTCGATTTCCTCTTCTTTTGGCTTGAGAAAGAGAAATGCCGCTGGGCAGATCACTGAAATCAATACATAGGTATCAAGATCATTGGTGAGGAAGAAACAGACCATGCCGTAAATCGCCGGCATGGCGCAGAGCGCGAATATCGGCGCGTATGCCTCCGCAAGCTGTCTGGCGAAGGATGCCGGATGAAAACTGTAGCGCGTTTGCAGCGCCGCAGCGTTGATAATACGACGTTTGAGTATGTACGCAGCGAAAACATCGGCAAGCGCTACCGCGATGAAGGCATATCCGACAACCCGGGCATCGTTTTCGGCGATTAGCGGTTGCGACAGGAAATGAAAATTCTTATGCAGAATCAGCACGACTGCCAGTAATCCCGCCGGCACGCCGAGACAAATCTGTACTCCCAATCGCGCTACGGCGCCCCGCACTTCCATGACGTTGACCTGAATCACTTCCGTTTCTCCCTGATCGATTCAAAAAAAGCCGAAATCAGTGCCGCGCATTCAAATTCACGTACGCCGCCGACGATCTCCACGCGATGATTAAGCCGAGGATCCTGCACGATATTGAACAGCGACCCACATGCGCCCGCTTTGGGATCCTTGGCGCCAAACACCAGACGGGGAAGGCGCGCCAGCACGATGGCCCCGGCGCACATAGTGCAAGGTTCGATTGTGACGTAGAGCGTGGCTTTGTCAAGATAACGACTCTGCGCCTGATTGCAGGCGGCAGTGATGGCAATCATCTCTGCATGCGCCGTCGGATCCTGAAGGGTCTTGTTGGAATTGTTACCGCGCCCGATCACCTTGTTGTCCAGCACAACGACTGCGCCAATCGGGATTTCCTCACGCGATTCCGCAATTTCGGCTTCCTTCAAGGCAAGCGCCATAAAATGCTCGTCAATCTGTGCGGGAGTGATTTCAGGGTTGAAGAGCAAGAGCCGTCTCCACTCGTAATATGTTCCGGAAGCGCCACTCCAAAAGAGTGGCATGCCATACTGCATAAATGCGCTACCGGTGCGCACTTTTCGTGGTCAAAGTAGAGGTGCTATCGGCAAAAGGCAAGACAATTGGCGTAGGCTGTCTTACAGGGAAACAGCCAACCCGCAAAACCTCGTGTCATGAAAATACTGATTCTCTTCACCACCGTAATGGGCGTAATCGAAGCGCACATCGAGATTGGCCAGCAGCCAACGGAGTCGGGTCGATGGGTGCAGGTGCTCGATGATCCTCGTGTACTTGATCAAACCATTGAGACTGAAACCGATTCCGAGAGTATTGATGTCTGTGCCACCACTTTCCAGTGGATCATCTTTGAATCTGCCGATACGTAGATAACAGACCTCCAGCAGCCCCAGTTCCACACCACCTTTGAGGAGTTTGCCTTCGCTAACGTGCGGTTTCTCGATTTCTCCGACAAGCGTCAAGTCGACGGCTGATAGACCATTCCTTACGTACTTGGCATGAAGCGATAACCCCTTGTGGTATTTCTGCGGAAGCATTTCCCCACCCTGAGCGCCGTTCGCGACGACATACGTGTATCTTGGCGTTATCTGCACTGCCGGTGGTGGTTCCAGCAGACTCTTCGGGTGTTTCGAACGCCAGACTCTCCACAACGGCAGTTCTACAGTTATACCAACATCTTCGCCGTTCGCCACGAAACTGGAGCTATAACTAGGGCCCTCAGGATACCAGGACTCAGTGACATCCTCCGTAATTCGCTTGTAGGTGTAGCCGATTCCGACGCGGATCAGGTAGTCAGCACCTACCGCAATAGTATAACAATCTGCCCGGTCGCGTGCGCTCGACACAAACTCCGTTGAAGGCGACCCGTAGTCCAGATCCAAACGAGAAAAAGCAAATGCGAGACTGACATTCAAAAGAGGATTCTTTCCCCAGTGAAGCCGCTGCGATGACATTCCAGCGCTGAGGGTGTACGATTTCAGGCGGAGGTCACTAGTAAGCTCCGGTAGCCATTTCGTGCTTTGAGGCCAGGCAACCGCAATCGTTTTGTCGAGGTGAAACAGCCCGACCCCTCCGGGATTGTACAACGCCGATTCCTCATTCACTAGGTCAATCGTACAGGCGCCCATACCGTTCGCGCGCGCTGAATTGACTAGATTTAGAAACGGTAAAGCAGCTGCGCCCACTTTTTGTTGACACCGTGCCTGTGGTGACCAGAAAGCTAGGATCATGGCCGTTATAAGCAATAGCCCAATCCGGAGTCTAATTCCATTTAGCTTTCGGTTTGTCACGAAGATGCTTGAGATTCGTGCGAAACGCGCCACAAACGATCCCTTCTGAACCTTAGATCGATGCTAACAAGATAGCAGAAGATAGACTACTCTGTCAAGAGATTTTCGCAAGTGGAAGGAGCCTTTGCTATGGGCAGTTTAGACGATTCGGAGGTGAATAGCTGAGCGGGCGCTCATCTCTGGGCGCTAGTTCCCCGTCATCCCCAACCTTTGCGCTTCAGCCTCGATAAACCGCTGCAGGCCGATACGGTCGTCCTCATAGATGTTGACAAACTTTGCACCGACTTCGTAAGTGCCGTCAGGCAACTTGGCCGAGCGGACTACCTGGCAGACCGCGGTCAACTCGGAATCGATATCATTTTCGTAGACACGCAGAAATTGTGGGTGCTGTTTTTTCCAGCGCGGGATTGTGATCGTC
>CAIYYT010000137.1 GCA_903930455.1 uncultured bacterium
ACAGTTGGTGAGCTTCAACATCGGCACGGAAGAGTTTGGCATAGATATCCTGAAAGTTCAGGAGATCAACCGGATGGTTGATATCACGCGAGTACCGAGAGCGCCGGAGTTTGTGGAAGGGATCATTAACTTGCGAGGGAAAGTGATTCCGATCATCGATATCCGCAAACGCTTTAACATGGAACTGGCGGATCACGACAAAAACACGCGGATTGTGGTGGTAGACATTGCCGGTCAGGTTATGGGTATGGTCGTTGATAGTGTGAGTGAGGTGCTGCGGATTCCGGCTTCGACCATTGAACCAACGCCGGAAGTGGTGAATTCGATCGACTCAGATTACATCCGCGGCGTCGCCAAGCTGGAGGATCGACTGTTGATCTATCTCGATCTCTCGAAAATACTTTCGGGCGAAGAACGCAAAACTCTCGCTCAGATATAGAGAGCATCAAACGAAGGGGCACGGTTTTCCGTGCCCCTTTTGATTTGTTCGCATTGTTCTTGAATCATTAAGACAACATCCGTAGATTCCCGCTGTGATTCGAGAGTCTGCCACCCTCCTCTTCCATGTCACGCTGTTCGTGTTATTGGGGACAGCGTTCGCTTTGTCCGCCAATGTGTCTTCGGGAGCTGCCCAGCAGTTTGAGCAGCGCGCAGATTCCTTATGTGCCCTGGGTGACACGGTCCGACTCGACTCACTGGTCGCCGTCGAGAGATTCTCGGCTTACAAACTCGTGCGGGAGACGCTTGAGCGATATTTCGATACCGGCGACGAACGAGCATTCCGAGTTGTCAGTCGGACAGCTTCCGCCATAGACCGCAATTTCGGTGACAGATTCTATCAGCGGCAAGTGGCCAAGTATCGAGCTTGGCGACAGCAATCGCGTGAACGACGGTCGGAAACCAAACGACGTTTTGGCGAGGCAATTTTGGGTTTGGGGGCAAGCGCGGGTGATTCACCGACAGGTTTATTTGAGTCGGTCGCAGGCCAGTTCCTGAGTCTGGGTGATTCGGCCGCAGCCGTGATGGCGCAACAATATGCCGGCAGCGCTTTGTCGCAACCGGCGAGCGACAAGCGGGCGTTTCAGTCACTTTCTTTGTCGCTGGCGATTGCGCGGAGCATCGGTGATCTTGATGGGGTTGCCCGCAGTCTCAATTTGATTGGTGGTACCTATCAAAGATCGGGCTACTCCCTGAGGGCTGGCGCCTACTTTGATTCCGCCCGAGTAATCAGAACCACACTTCAGGATGACAAAGGGCTCGCCGACTGCCTCAGCAATATCAGCGCCGTCTATCTCTCTCTCGACCAGTTGCCGGAATCGTACCGTTTTGCAGCGGAAGCGCTGCGCATTCGTCGCCAAATCGGTGACACAGCGTACATCTGCCAATCACTTTTGAATATGATCTCCGCCTTCCGGCATGATCGGCCGCCGGATGAAGTTGAAAGCTGGCTGGAAGAAGCGCGAGCACTGGCAATCGCTCCAAATAGTGAATTGCTGTGGGCGCGCTTTCTGCAGGCGGAAGGCATGTTTGCCGAGGACAATGGCGAGATCGACAGTGCCATCACCTATTATAATTCGGCCCTAGCCATCCCGGCGACCGGAGACAATGTCCGTTTGGCGGTGTCGCTGCTGACGAATCTGGCGGTCGTACACTCCACGCAGGGTGATTATAAAGGCGCGCTCAAATGCTATGTTCAAGCGCTAGACCGCTCACAGAGCGCCGGGAATCAGGGGGCGCTGGCAAGTGTGTTGCACAATATTGGCACGGTCTATCAGCAACTCGGTGATGCAACGACGGCGGTGAAGTATTTTCAGCGGTCGCTTGACATCAGACGGCAACTCGCCTTGCCAAACGAAATGGTGGAAACGTTGAGCAGTCTCGGCGAGATTTATGTAACCGCCAACGACGTGCCGACGGCTTCGGAGTATTTCCGCCAAGCAGCCGATATCGCCCGTGCCTATGACAATCCGCGACTGTTAGCTAACTCGCTGATAGCGCAGGCGCAACTCGATCAGCAACGCCGCGATTATTCAGGCGCGATGGCGAAACTGGATTCTGCGATGACGATCTACCAACGTCAGTCGGACGCGCAGCGGGTATTTGATGTGCAGATAATCCGCACCGACTATGCGCGACTCAGCCGCGACTTTGCGGGGGCGGACGAATACCTGGCGCTGGCAAGACAGCTTCTGCTGTCGCGGCACTCGTATGGCAATCTCCAGCGATACGAGATAGAGACGGGCATGATCTGGTACGATCGCGGAGAGCTTGATTCGGCATACAGCTATCTCGCGCACGTTGTGGACAGACTCGAGCAGTCGCGGCGAAACATCCCCGATCTGGAATTGCGCGCTTTTCAGAAAGGGAGCAACCGCTATTTGTACGAGAAGCTGGTTGCCATACTTGTGGCGAAGTATGAGCGGTCGCGGCAAGGCGCGTTGCTTGATTCTCTGGTTCGTTATGCTGAGTTGGCTAAGTCGCGTTCGCTTCTGGAAGCGCTCGATCACTCGCACGGCGGTGCAATCTCGCGAATTCCCGCCGGTCTGCAGAAACAAGAGAGAACACTGTTGGCTCAGATTGAACGAACAGAAGACGAATTCAATGACAGTCTACCGCCGACGAAACGAGACGCCTTGCAGAATCATATCGCCGAACTTAACGCGGCGCTGGCTGATGTGCGACTGCGTCAGAGTCTCGCCGATTCCCGCGCAGATCGCTCGCTCCAACCGCAGCCACCTTCAGTGTCGGAACTGCAGGCACGTTTGTTGAACAATCATACCGTGGTGCTGGACTACCTGCTAGCGCCGGATCAATCGTTCCTGATTGCCATAGCCAGAGAGGGTGCGTTCCTTTACAAATTGCCATCACGATCATTGTTGACCGAGCAGTTCGCGAACTATGTTGCCCTTCTGCAGCGGTCTGCCCGTGAGGAATTGCTGATCGACAGCCTAAGAAATGTTGCCGAGACTCTGGCAAAAGACGTCTTCGGACCCTTTTTTGACAAGCTGTCGCGCTATGATCGGTTGTACATCTCGGCTGATGGCGCCCTATCCTTGTTGCCATTCGAAGCGTTGGTTTGTGATGGCAAGTACGTAATCGAGCGCAGTCAGATTGCCTATATTCCAGCGCTGCAACTGCTAGACGAAACATCCAAGAACTCGGCGCCGGCGCAACTACGTCTGCTGCTGATTGCCGACCCAATGCCAAGCGACAAGTTGCGGCCTTTGCCCTATTCACTGAAGGAAGCGCAATGGATTGCCGAACTGTTTCCTACCGATCGCTGCAAGATATTGACGGGAAAGGAAGCCGCTCGTTCGGTCCTGATGTCACCAGAGACTTCGCAGTACAATATCATTCACTTTGCCACGCACAGCACGGTTAATCGTGATGATCCGTTACGGTCGCGAATCTGGCTTTCGCCGGATACGACGGCTGATTCCAGCGATTACCTTTCTCTGCGGGATGTCATGCAGCTATCCCTGCCGGCTGATCTAATCGTGCTGTCATCCTGCGAATCGGGGGGAGGACGTTTCCAGCTTGGAGAAGGTATCGAGGGATTCGTACGCGGATTTATGTCGACAGGATGCCGCAATGTCGTCGTTTCGCTTTGGGATGTCGAAGATTTTGCCTCTGCGATTTTCATGAAGGAGTTTTATCGGAACCTCCAATCCGGATATGCATCGGCTCTTCGACAAGCAAAATTGTCAATGATCAATTCGCCGCGCCTTCGACTTCGACACCCATTCTATTGGGCGCCGTTCGTCGTCGTAAAAGGGAATTGATCTGTAACAGTGCCCGACAGAGAACCGCAGGATGAGACGATTGCCGGCAAGCCGACAAACGTTGTCGTGTTCAGATGGGACAGCTCAACCCGATCTTTTACCGTTCAAGACCAACGCCATTCTCCGCTCCCTTGATTTTGCTGACCGGTTGAGCCAAACGGACTTAAGGGACAACTCAATTTCGCTTGACGCCGCTTCCGGATGTCGGTATACTCCGAGGTTTGGTGAGTGGATTTCTCAGTGCTGACGCGGCGATTCTTCCACGCAGTAACTTGAGATGGGGCATTCACGCGGAAAGCGCTTGAAGACCGGACTTTGGCTAAGTGACACAACAATTGCAACAAAGACGACGCATTTCTTATGAAAATGTCTCCATACCTTATGGCAAGTTCTGCCTGCGGCTTGGGCTGACTCCCAATATCCTGACCCTGATTTCGTTTCTGGTTGCGGTTCTCGGCGGCGTGCTCTTTTGGCAGAAGCAGTTGGTTTGGGGTTCTGTTACGATGGCGATCGCCATCTTCACGGACATGCTTGATGGTGCTACCGCACGCGCCGGCAACATGGGTACAACGTTCGGTGGAATTCTAGACCATGTCTCGGACCGTTATGCCGAGGCGGTTATTCTGATGGGCATTGCCCTGTCGGGATTCGTACACCCCGTCTGGGCGTTGTTTGCTCTGTTCGGCATGATTATCGCCAGCTACACGCGCGAGGCCGCCGAATCGATCGGCAAGATCGATAACGTCGCCGTCGGAGCTGTGGGACGTCTGGAAAAGTTCATCATCATAATGGCCGGCGCTCTGGCTGAGTTTTTCTACCCGAATCACAACCTCTTTACCTACGCGTTGATTATCGTGGGGGGCGTGTCCTATCTGACCAGCATCCAGCGTCTGTTCTACGCCAGGCGGATTCTCAACGAACGGAAGGACAAGAAATGATTACCAGTATCGGTAATCCAGTCTTTGACCTGATTGAAACACCCTATCTCAAGACCGGGGGGCGCGTACTATCGGGTTGCTCGACGAACGCCTGTCTTGCGCTCTCCAAGCTGGGTATAGAGACGGCGCTAATTGGCAGAGTAGGAAAGGATTACGAGACGCTGTTTCGGTCGGAGATGGAGCGTTTCGGTATCAAGTACGCTGTCGAGGAATCGAAGGAATCAGGCGGATTCAAGCTGATTTACTACGACAAACATGGCAACCGGACTTTGGACGTGCTCGGCGATGCCGGGCCAATCGGTTTCTTCCCTGAGAAGTATGCCGACTCCGAATGGATTCTGTTTGGGCCGATCCTGCAAGAGATCGACCTGCGCTACGTGGAGATGGTGAAATCGCAATCAAAGGCAAAGATCTTTGTCGACCCACAGGGTTTTTTGCGTCGCACCGAGGGCGGGCGTATCCTGCACGAAAAGACGCCGGAAATCGAGGCAGTTGCGGCTCTGTCGGATGTGTTCAAACCGAATGAGATGGAGTGCAAAGTGCTGACCGGCATTGATCCCCGCGTCGATTACGAAACTCCGGCCAAAATCATAAAGTCGTGGGGCGTCAAGCTGGTTATTATTACGCTGGCGGAAGCCGGTTCGGTGATCTATGATGGCTCCAACTTCTATGTCATACCCGCCTACGAGACACTGGCAAAGGACTCCACCGGCGCCGGGGATACTTATGCTGCAGGAATTATCTATGCACTCTCGCACGGATATGACTATTTTGACGCCGGTTGTTTTGCGGGCTGTGTGTCTTCGGTGATGATCGAAAACTGCGGCCCCGATTTTCCGCTGACGCTTGCGGAAGCGGAACGCCGGAAGGATGAATTGATAAAACGACACCTGCAAAAGGTGCATTCCAATAACTAACGAGGAGTAAGAGAATGGGTAAGATACGTGTTGGCATTATCGGCGTGGGGAATTGTGCCTCATCGTTTGTCCAGGGAGTGGAGTATTACAAGAATGCCAAGGACACCGATTTTGTACCCGGTTTGATGCATGTAACTTTGGGCGGTTATCACATTTCCGATATCGAGTTTTCCGCTGCCATCGATATCGACAAGAACAAGGTTGGCAAGGACCTCTCCGAAGCCATCTTCACCAGACCGAACAATACTTTCAAGTTCAGCCCCGTGCCGCTCAAGGGGATCAAGGTTATGCGTGGCATGACTCATGACGGTCTGGGTTATTATCTTTCGCAGATCATCCAAAAAGCCCCCGGCGATGCCATTGACGTTGCCAAGTATCTGAAGGACACCGGCACGGACGTTGTCGTCAACTATCTGCCGGTCGGTTCGGAAGAAGCCACCAAGTGGTATGTCGAGCAGATTCTTGAGGCCGGTTGCGGGTTTGTCAATTGTATTCCGGTGTTTATCGCCCGCGAAAAATTCTGGCGCAGTCGTTTCGAGAAAAAAGGTCTGCCGGTTATCGGCGACGATATCAAATCGCAGGTCGGGGCCACGATTACGCATCGCGTGCTGACCCGCCTATTCCGCGAACGGGGCGTGCGTTTGGAGCGCACCAGCCAGCTTAATGTCGGCGGCAATACCGATTTCCTCAACATGCTGGAACGGAGTCGTCTGGAATCGAAAAAGATTTCTAAGACCAATGCGGTGACCTCGCAGCTTGATTATGATCTCGGACCCGGCAACGTGCATATCGGCCCATCCGATTATGTCGAGTGGCTCACCGACCGCAAATGGGCGTATATCCGCATGGAAGGGCGCACGTTTGGTGATGTGCCGCTCAATATCGAACTGAAAATGGAAGTCTGGGACTCGCCCAATTCCGCCGGTGTGGTGATCGACGCCGTCCGTTGTTGCAAGCTTGGACTTGACAACAATATCAAAGGCGCGTTGGAAGCCCCATCGTCGTACTTCATGAAGTCGCCGCCGATTCAGTACTATGACGATGCCGCCCGCGAAGCGACGGAGCAATTTATCGCCATGTACGGCAAGAAGCAGGTCGGCAAGGCGAAGCCGAAGATCGCGGCGAAACGCCCGGCCGTGAAGAAGGTGGCGAAGAGGAAGTAGGGGACACTTAAACCGAAATCAGGAACCGCGTCTGGATGCAGGCGGGGTTTTTGTTGTTGACGTCTCGCCACTTGCAGAGTTTACTGGCGAGAGAATTCATTCTCCGACTTCCACTTCTATGGGTTGGCTGGTTACCGGAGGGACATGCGGCTTTTTGATCACGACGATCCAGCGCTCGACAAAGACATTAGGAACCTCTGCAGTCAGGGCACAGTCTCGAGGCAACGGTTGGAGAGTTTTCTCAAGGACAACTTCCTGCTCCGCAAGGACTCAAGGCAATGGATGGAGAGAATTGTTTCGAATCTCTGTGATGTCTCTTATTCGTACTTCGTCGAGTTACCGAAGGACAAACGGTATCGTTTCGTCAAAGCGGTAGGGTATTTTCTCGAAGCTTCACATTACATAAAGAAGTGGGAATCGACACTTTCGGTGGACGAACCGACCTGGTTCTGGGACGGAATGCCAACTTACTTCATGTTCACGAGTGAGATGATAGATCCGCTGGAGGATATGCGACGCGAACTCTTGGCGCTCAACAAGGAGTTGTCTCTAAGAAAGGTCGTATTGGTTGAAGGCGATTCCGAGGCGGAATTTCTCAAAGTACTGAAGACTGAGTGTGGCTTCTACGCGTTGGATTGCGACGTCCACAATTACAAAGGAAAAGGGAACATCCAGAATCTGATTCACTACATCCATGAGAAGACGAGGCAGGGATTGGAGGTCTATCTCACTCTTGATAGCGACGGGCAAAAGGACTCATTCGAGGACACGTTGAAAAGGAATGAGTGCTCGATAAGCGGCACTTTCGCGTTTCAAACGGATTTTGAACATAGCTTTCCAGGTTATGTTCTTCGCTCAGCCATAGACGAATACTCGAGCATCCGTCTCAAGGGTTCGCTACATGTAGCACTCAGGGATATTCGCGACTTTCTTACTGGAAAAAACCCAATTGATAAGTGGGTAGAACGGAAATATGCAATCAAACTACGCAAAAAGGATTTGGCACAGATGCTTGCTAAAGAGATGGCTCCCATTCTTTTCACTCGCTATAAGGATCTTCGCGATAGGCGCAAGAGAGTCTCAACTTGGGAAATCTCGAAATTCCTGAAATTCGTAATGTTCTAGCCCGGTAGCCCACCCAGAACGACCCATTGGATAGGCAGAAAAAGTCTCGAAAAGTGATAAAAGAGAGGTTGAAATGACAGATCCCAAGATGGAGTGTCTTTCGGGTCTTCGCCCCTTAGGTCCAAGAGTAGCCGCTAAGAAGTATTTACAAGACGCTGGCCCGTCTGACTATCGCGCAAGCGCCCTCTGGCGCAATTTTGTTAGACTTGTGGACTACGCCATAAGAGAATATGAATTGGCACGCCAACTAATCGAAGGTTTCTCGAGAGAACCAGCTTCCAAAGGCCTGAATGCTCCCATTTGTGCAAGCGGCCACTTTGAGACCGTACTCACCACAATAGTCAGAGCTTCGAAACACGCAGGCGGGCTGGAGAAACTACTGGCGTCATCACAAAGTGATGCTGATTTGCGCTTGCAGGACGAAGTTGGACAACTGTCAGTCGATACTGATGGGAGAATAAGAAGTATGCGCAATGCTATTCATCATTTGGATGAGAGAATTCTCAAAGGAAAGATCCCGGCCGATCAGAACTGTGTCCTTCGACCAGGAGAGAAAGGGCTCGAACTCGGAAAGCACAGTATCTCCTATGACGACATCTGCTGCACACTCAAGCAGCTTTACAGGACTGCGAAGGTGCTGGCTCGCTGATTTTCCCGCCGCATCGCTTTGTGTGGGCTAGCGGTTGAAATGAAGTGATACAACACATGAACCAACTTCTCTGCAAAACCATCGAAGACTGGCGAAAATGGCTCAAGCAGAATCATCGCACGGTCGATGAAATCTGGCTGGTCTTCTACAAGAAGGGGGCCGGAGAACAGTCGCTTGATTATGACAGCTCTCTCGATGAAGCGCTCTGTTTCGGCTGGATCGATAGTCTCATCAAGAAGATCGACGACACAAAGTATGCCCGAAAATTTACGCCACGAAATGAAGTCAGCAAGTGGTCGGGGATAAACAAGAAGCGTATTGGGCGTTTGATTAAAGCCGGTCGTATGACCAAGGCGGGACTTGCTGTAGTCACGGCGGCCAAGGCCAATGGGTGTTGGGACAAGCCAGATCGACCACCTACTGTGACGGAGGTTCCGGTGGAGTTGCAGGCGGCATTGAAAGAGAACAAGAAGGCGCTTGAGTATTTCAACCAATTGGTTCCTAGTCACCGAACGCAATACATCATGTGGATTGCAATGGCCAAGCGACCGGAGACAAGAGACAAGCGCATCAGGGAAGCGATTGCGCTCCTCGAAAAGGGGGGAGAAGTTGGGGTTGAAGTAGGGGGCCACTGTTTTCTGTTGACTCTATGCCGATAGAGAGTTTAATGGAGTCAGGAATCTGAAGAGAGGGTGAGAGCAGCGAGAGAGTATGGGTATTGGCGAGTTATTAAAGGCAAAACGCGATACAATCTTGCGGATTGCGGAGCAGTGCGGAGTTCAAAATATCCGCATCTTTGGCTCTGTGGCGCGACAAGAGACCACGCCCGCCAGTGATGTTGATCTGCTTGTGAGCGTACAGAAGGGGCGCAATCTTCTCGACCTGATTGCATTCGCTCAGGATGTTGAGGAATTGTTGGGCTGCAAAGTCGATGTGGTTGCCGAAGGGGGAATCAGCCCATATCTGGCGGACAGAATCTATGCCGAGGCGAGACCGCTGTGAATGACGACCGCGCCTATCTGCAGCATATCCGCGACGCCATCGACCGTATCAGAGACTACGTCGCAGCGGGAGAGCAGGCCTTCCTCTCCGACAGCAAGACACAGGATGCCGTGATCCGCAATCTGGAGATTATCGGAGAAGCGGTCAAGAGCCTATCTGTCGATCTCAAGAATGCAAATGCTGATATTCCCTGGAAGCGTATCGCGGGAATGAGAGACCAACTCATTCACGGATATTTCGGTGTCAGCATCGACCTTGTCTGGGGTGTCGTAGTGAATGAAATTCCGGCGCTGAAGACTAAAGTTGAACAGCTTTTAAGCAATCTCTGAGCTGGTACAAGACACCCCATCACAATCGACTGGTATCTCGTCTTCAACTCGATTATATTCTCTCCGTGAAACATACCGGCGTATTAATCAGCTTCGAAGGTATTGATGGCTCCGGCAAGTCGACGCAGGCGCAGTTGCTCAAAGCGTATTTTGCCGAGCGGAAGTGCTCGGTCGTGTTCGTGCGTGAGCCGGGGGGGACCAAAGCAGCCGAAGCGATCCGCGATGTGTTACTGCATAACAAGAATCTGCCGATGTCTGACTTCACCGAGTTGATGCTATTCCTCGCAGCGCGTGCGGATTTGATTGATAAGGTTATTGAACCAGCGCTACGACACGGTCGCGTTGTTATCGCCGACCGGTTTGCGGATTCAACGTTTGCGTATCAAGCATACGGGCGCGGTATCAATCTCAAGCTGGTCAAGCAGTTGAACGAAACGGCTACTCGCGGCGTCAAACCCGATCTCACATTTCTGGTCGATCTTCCCGAAAGGGAAGCGCACCAGCGTCTCAAAAGACAAAAGGACAGGATGGAATCGATGGGCACGACCTTCCACCAGAGTGTGCGCCTTGGATTTCGCAAGCTGGCAGCCGCCGAACCACGACGAATTAAAGTGCTTGACGGCCGGCGTCGCGAAGAGGAGATCTTCAACGAGATTCTCCGAATAACCCTGCAATTTCTCCGTAGGAGCAAGATTGATCTCCCCGAGCAATTCTGGCGCTAAGTCATCATTGACGTTTTTTCTGTCAGTTTCGACACTGACATTGGCATTTGTCGCCTCCTATCTGTGTGCCTCCGATCCGATGTTCCGAGCGATGATGAAGCTCTCCCGTCAGGCCGATTTGATGTCGCAGCGTTACGTTGGCGAACTCTCCCCCGAGCGTGTTTTTGCGGATGCCTGGAAGAGCATGCAGATGGCGATACCGTTTCGGGTGGAGCTTGTGTCGGATACCGGCAGTGCAGCAGAAGAAAAGAAACTGGGAGACTGGGGGCTGTTGTTGTCGACAAACAAGGGGAGCATCAGTGTTGTCGCCGTGACGGAAGGTTCGGTATTTAGGGGCGCGTTGCAGCCGGGCGATCGCGTAACTTCTGTCGGTCAGGACACGGCCAGTCTGGTTGCCAGTTTGAGACAGTACCTCACTTCGAAGACCGGCGATTCACTCTTGCTAGCCATCGAACGTGGCGGCGTTGCGGAGACAGTCAAAGTAGTCGTTCCGATACCGCCCCAGCGTCCGTCGCTGACCTTCTCGCGACTGGATGATATCGTCTACTGTGGAATCAGCAAGATAGGCGATCATCTGGCAGAATCACTTATCGACAGCTTGCGATTGACCGTCAATAAAACGACGAAGGGGTTGATTATCGACCTACGAAGCTGCCGAGATGACTCGGAAGATGATGTAGACAAGCTATCACGGGCGTTTCTTGATTTGAAGGCGACACTGCCAATTGTGTTGTTGGTTGATCTGTCTACAGGGCGGCAGGGAGAGATGTTAGCAGCGCAGCTTCTCAAACGTGAGCATGTCGTCGCTGCGGGTAATGCCACGCGTCCGCTTCACGCCGTCACGGAGATGTTACCCTTACGGTCCGGGAGGCACCTCTATGTTTATCGTGGCGAGCGCAACGAGGATTACTTCTATGCTCGTGACTCCCTCATCAACGATTCATTACGCAAATCGCTGGATGGCCAAACAACCTCGGAAGAACAGATTATTCCCCAAATTGCCTGTGAGCCGCCAGAACTGTCAGGATTGACTATCGATCTCCTCCACCGCGACCTGTTGCTTGATTTCGCTGCAGCGTCCTCGTATAAGTCACTGCCAACTACCGAGCAGGAAGACAAGTTGTTCAATGATTTCGTGGCCCTCCTGCATGAGCGGGGATATTCATACGATCCTCTTGGTGAGGCGTTTCGAGATTTGGAGATAAGCGCTCGGCGACCGGACATGGTGACGGCGATTGAAGACATCAGAAAGACTCTCAAGGCGCAGCCACCGGCGCGTCTGGACGAACTCCGTAGCGAGATTATTCCTCTGCTGCTGATTTTTCTGCAACAGGTCAAAATCGGTGGAGAACCCTCGCTCGCCGATCGTATCAGAATTGATGATTACTGCCTGCAAGCGGCGATGGCTTATCTGAAAGGCGCTCATTCGTGACCGCTAATCTGCCACTCATGTTTGCTCTTTGTGCGGCTGTGGGTGTTTTGTCGTCGCTGATCGGCGTTGGCGGCGGCATTCTGCTGGTGCCGATCTTTACACTGCTGTTCAAGATTCCGCTGCTTCAAGCGTTGGCGCTGTCGCTTTGTTGTGTGATGGCGACCTCGATCACATCAAGCGCAAAATACCTGTCCAGCGGTTTGGTTGATATCAGGGCGGCACTTAGTCTCGAAATCACGACGCTGATCTTCTCTTACATTGGGGGAAGAGCCGTTAGTTGGATTCCGACTCGGGTGCTGGCCTTCGCTTTTGCCGCCATACTGGCCATCTCTGCCGTGGCTCTGATCAAACCGCGCAAGGAGATCGTCAGCAGTTCGGCGCCATCAAAGCACGGCTACCTGCTGGCAATGCTGGCGTCTTCCGTAGCGCGCAGCATGGTCGGCCTACTCGGCATCGGCGGTGGTATCGTTCTCGTTCCCGTTTTGCAGTTTAGTCTGCGTAAGACTATCAAGGAGGCGGTGGCGACCTCGACCTTCATGCTGGGAACATCAGCAGCGGTCGCGCTGATACCGTACATCAGTCGCAACAATGTGCCATTTACATTCGTGCCGTTTGCAGCGTTGGGCACGATAACCGGCGCGTACATCGGCTCGCGATTGTTTCACAAGATTGAGTCGCTGTATATCAAGATTCTATTTGCGGCGGCGATGCTGTACACGGCTTACAGTATGGTCGTAAAGGGATTAAGCCAGTAAATGACAGCTCCAGATCAGCAAACGCAGGTTCTTGCCCGGATATATCATTTCGTCTGGGTGGCTACGATAGTGCTTCTGGCGGGGGCCGGAATCATCTACAGTATCGGGCATATCGTGGGAATCGACGCCAACCTTGGTTCGTACCTTTCGCAGTTGTTCGTGCAGATATATCTCGTCTTAGTCCCGATGGCGATATTCGTTTTTGCGGCAGTGATGACACTGCGAAAGGACTGGAAGCTGGCGTCGACCGGATATGTCCTCACCATAGTCTGGATTGGAGCGAAGCTGCTCGGATGAAGAAAGCGAGAGCCATAAGAGTCTTCAGCGACTTTGACGGTACGATCTCCGCCAAGGATGTAGGTGCTTCGCTTTTCAACCATTTTAGTAAGAAGAGAAACTGGGGCACGGTGCAGCTTTGGATGGAGCAAAAGATTAGCTCGCGGGAATGCCTCTGGCGCGAGTGTTCGTATATTGACGCTTCCAAGCAGGAGTTGCTTGCCGCGTTGGAACGGATCGATATCCGGAAGGGATTTCCTGAATTCGTGAGTTTCCTCAGAACGAGTTCGATCCCCCTGCATATCTTGTCGGATGGGCTGGATTTCTATATCCAAGCGTTCCTGGCCAGAAACGGATTTGACGATCTGGATGTTCACGCCAATTGCGCGCACTTTGTTAACGGGAGTTTATATCCCTCGTTTCCCTATTTTGTGGTGGGCTGCGGCTTCTGTGGCTGCTGCAAAGGAGAACGCATCCACAGCTTAAGTCATAATGGAGAGCTGACGATATTTATAGGTGATGGCTTTTCTGATCGCTGTGCCCTCGATGCTGCCGACGTTGTTTTTGCTCGCGGCGACCTTGAAGCTCTGTGTCGGGAGAAATCCGTGGATTGTCTGCCTTTCGCGGACTTCTTTGACGTCATCAACCACGTGGAAAGAGAAATACTATAACCGGTCTTTGTACAGATAGGATTTGAGCGGTCATGAAGACTGTCATAATGGCGGGAGGATTCGGAACACGCCTGCGCCCGCTTACCCAGACTTTGCCCAAACCGATGGTGCCGGTGGCAAATCTGCCGATGCTCCATCATATCATCAATCTTCTCAAGAAGCATTCTCTCACAGACTGCGTGTCATTGCTGTATTTCCAGCCTGAGGAGATCAAACAGTATTTCCGAGACGGCTCCGATTTCGGCATTTCGATGAAATATCTGCTGGCCGAGGAAGACCTCGGCACCGCCGGCTCCGTAAAGAACGCCGAGGATTTCTACCGCGACGAACGGGTCATCGTGATCTCCGGTGACGTGTTGACTGATTTTGATTTGACCGCCGCCATTGCGTATCACGCGGAGAAGGGGGCCGCCGCCACGATGGTGCTGACGCGGCTGGAGAACCCCTTGGCCTTTGGAGTCGTCATCACCGATCAGGGAGGTCGCATCTCGCGCTTCCTGGAGAAACCGACCTGGGGTGAAGTCTTTTCGGACACGATCAATACGGGAATCTACATCCTCGAGCCGGAAGTCTTTAAGCGAATTCCGAAGGGTGAGTTTTTCGATTTTTCGCAAAGCCTGTTCCCGAAGATGCTGGAGGATGGCGAAAAACTCTATGGATATGTCGCGGACGGCTACTGGCGCGATATTGGCAATCTATCCGAGTACCGCAAAGCGCATACAGACGTTCTGAATGGCGAAGTCCAAATCGAGACATCACACAATCAGGTGCGCCACGATCAGGCGACGGTCTGGATTTCCAAGAACGTCCACGTCGAGGCGTCAGCCAAATTTGTTGGGACGGTGATTCTTGGCGATGAGGTCATGATCGCCGCCGGCGCGACGATCACCAACTCGGTGATCGGTGATCGGTGTACGGTTGATACCCAGAGTTCAATCGTCAATAGCGTCATCTGGCACGACACCAACATTGGCAAGGATGTGCAGATCTCGCAAGCGATTATCTGCGACAATGTCGTTATCGAGGATGACGTTGCAATCAATGAGGACGCAGTGATCTCGACGGGAGTCAAACTGCGCAAAGGTTCGACCGTGCGCCCCAATTGTAAAATCTGGCCCGGCAAAGAAATTGAAGCCGGCGCCACCGTGTCGTCGTCTCTGATCTGGGGTGAAAAATGGAACCGCGAACTATTCACCGAGTCCAAAGTGTCGGGATTGGGGAACATCGAAGTCACGCCGGAATTCGCTGCCAAGCTAGGCGCCGCCTATGGAGCCACTCTCAATCGAGGTGACTCGGTAGTAGTCAGTCGTGATGTAACCGCTGCTTCACGCATTTTCTCCCGCTCGCTAATCTCCGGCCTGTTGTCATGCGGCGTGAATGTTGTCGATTTGCGCACACTACCGATTCCGGTGATGCGCTTCGAGCTCAAGAGCGGCCAACATGCGGGGGGCATCCACGTCCGCCACAGCCCCAGTGACTATCGCATGACGGATATGATATTCCTAAGCCCGGACGGAATGGATTTACCGACGCGCAAAGCACGATCAATTGAATTGCTTTTTGCCCGTGAGGATTTCCGTCGCGCGCCGATGGACAAAGTGGGGCAACTCGATTATCCGACACGCATTCTCGAATCGTACCGCGCCGACTTTCTCAAAGCTATCGACGTCGATTCGATTGCCGCGCATGAATTCAAACTGGTGATTGACATTTCGCACGGCGGCGCCTCGGAAATCTTCGGTGGCATTTTTGCCGCGCTTCATTGCGAAGTCATTTCGCTTAATGCCTATCCGGATCCGAACGCACAGGCTGAGGATCTTGACCACTCGCTGGGGCAGTTGTCCTCGATCGTCAAGTCGGTACGCGCCGATATTGGTATTCATCTCAGTCGCGGCGCCGAGAAGATCGTGGTTGTCGATCGCAACGGAGAGGTGATTTCCGACCAACTATTACTGCTGCTTGTCACTTCGCTGTTCCTGAGTACCTATCAAGCAAAGAGGATTGCCGTACCGGTGATGGCAAGTATGGGGATCGATCAGATCGCCGAACAGTACGGCGTCGGCGTCCTGCGGGTGCGCAACGACCATCTGGCGATGATGCAAGCGTTCAAGTCTGAAGGTGTGGACTTCGTCGGCGGTACGCGCGGCGGTTTCATTTTCTCCAAGTTCCAGCTTGGCGCCGACGGCATGTTCGCCTCGGTAAAGTTGCTGGAGATGTTGGCCAAAAAGCATACTGATCTGGCTACTCTGCGCAGGGAGTACGAGAAATACTTCCGTGTTCGTCATCAGGTGCCCTGTCCGTGGTCGAAGAAGGGGCAGGTGATGCGGCTGCTGATGTCGCATACCGAAGGGAAACATCGGCAGTTAGTTGATGGCGCTCGCTTTCAGGAAGACGCAAACTGGGTCTGGATTGCGCCCGACCGCAATGAGGCCTATTTCACGGTGCTGGCCGAATCCGAACACAAGGATCAAGCGGAACAGTTAGCGGGCAATTACCGCGAACAAGTGCTTAGGTGGCAGGAGTAGCATAAGCATTCCGCAGGTCCTTCGCCGTTTGGCGGTCTTCAGTTACCAGCACCTTTGTAGGCAAAAAGCAGCACGGTCGGGATCAGCAGCCATTCGAGCAATCCCACGCCGCAGGCCGACGCGAGAATGGCGCTCTTTGTGAAAATCACAATCAGAAACATACCCCCCCAGCTCAGCAATCCGACAGTCCACAAGGCGAAAAATCCCCGCACGTTTTGTGGATCGAAGTGCTGCTTGAGCAGCAGCCGGATGGTCAGAGTGTAGGCAAACAGCAGGATACCGACGATTCTGACAAAACTGACGGCCAGTAGGTAAGTCTCATCCTGCATGACCCGTTCTGGTCGGGCACCCAGCGAAACCAGCGCGTTGTCGACGATCATTGGCGCAACTATCAGGCAGAAGACGCCGCAGGCCAGCGCATACCAGGCATTGAACTTGATCAACTTGATAATCACGGAATTACTCGCAAAGACAGCCCAAGAAAAAAGTCCCGCAAAATTGGCGGGACTTTCTCTTGAGTTGATATTCTACTTGAACCGCTTCGGCGATCTGGCTTCCCACTCGACCAGAATCGGAGAGGCGACGAAAATCGAAGAATAGGTACCGATGATAATCCCAAAAGCCAGCGCCATCGAAAAGTCGCGCACCACCGGTCCGCAGAGGAAAAGAATCACCAACACCGAGAGGAACGTCAGCAGCGAAGTTATCAGCGTACGCGACAACACCTCGTTGATGGAGCTGTTTACCGTGGCCACGAAATCACCCTTTTTGCGGAATAGTCGGAGATTCTCGCGAATTCGGTCGAATACCACGACGGTGTCCGTGACCGAGTATCCCGCCAGAGTCAAAATCGCCGTCACGACCAACATCGAAATCTCGCGCTGCATAATGAACATGAATCCCAGAACCGCAAACACATCGTGGAATGTGGCGGCGGTCGCCGCAACAGAGAAGCGAAAATCGAAGCGCACCCAGATGTAAATCAGAATTCCAATCAGTGCGATCACGACCGCCCAGCGTGCTTGCGCCTGTAACTCTTTACCGACCGTGGGGCCGATTTCCTTGACTGAGTCAAGAGTGAATTTGTTGCCAGGCAGCGCTCGGTCAAGCGCTGAGGTTAGTTGCGCGGCCATAGTCTGTTCGGTCTGACCACCGCCGCTGGCAGTTTTGACTCTGATCATGAACTGCGAGGGGGCATTGGGATCACGCGTAATTACTTGCTGGATTGTGGCATCTGAAAAACCCTCACGCCCAAGCACGTCGCGGATTTCGCTGACACTGACAGCGTTGGTAAACGATCCCTGGATCAGCGTTCCTCCGGAAAACTCGATGGACATGTTAGCCTGTCCGAAAGTAATGATCGCGAGTGAAATCAGACCCAGCGAAGTCATGATACCCGAGAATATGAATGCATACATGCGTATGCCGATGAAATCAATATTGGTCTTGCCGATTAAGTGCATCATTTTTTCTTACTCCTTTCCGATCAGATACTCAGTGATGTGGCTTTGCGGCGATAACTGAAGATCGTTTTGCCGACGATCAGCGAGGTATACAACGAGATGATGATACCCGCGCCCAGCGTTACGGCAAAGCCCTTGATCGGACCGGTGCCAAAGTAGTACAGCACACCGGCGGCGATAAGAGTGGTCAAGTTGCTATCGACAATCGTGACGGTTGCGCGATCATAGCCGGCATCAATTGCCGCTCTGACCGTTTTGCCCGTCCGCAGTTCGTCGCGAATACGTTCAAAAATCAGCACGCTTGCGTCAACGGTGACACCCATGGTCAGGATGATGCCGGAAATGCCGGGCAAAGTAAGAGTAGCGCTCAAACTCGCCATAATCGCCAGCAGGAAAAAGATATTCATGATCAACACCCCGTC
>CAIYYT010000138.1 GCA_903930455.1 uncultured bacterium
CGACGATGTTTCGCATTCTTCCTTCACCTATTTCGCTTCTCCTGACACAGACTTCATTACCGACGCTTCTCTGATCATGGGTACTTCCGCGGACAATCTTAGCTGGCTCATATTCAGCAATGGTCAGGGCGATCCCACTGAGGCTAACCCCTTCGGTAAGTTGTATGCTCTGAGCAACACCACCTATGACACGACGACCTGGCAGAGTTACCGCATGGCCTATGGAAAAGGCACGAACCGTGACTCGACAGTCGGATTTGACGTCAATTGGTATGCCGCCAAGTTCGTTGATTCAGCCGATTTCTACATCGGACACTTCGAAGTGTACAAGGGCAAGAAGAGCCCAAACGGCACCGTTACCGGTCTTGACATCGCGTTCGGCTGCGATTGGGATGTTCCGTCCGATACTTCATCCGACAACACCATCGGTACTGATCCGGCCAGACAGATGATCTATCTGCAGGGTGAGTACACTGCTGCTCGCGAGCAGGGATATGGCGCGTCGGCTGCATATCTTGAAAAAACCGTTAGCCCCGACAGCGCCGACGCCAACGAAACCCTTGAACCGATCGTCGGCGGCTTTGCGTGGGGCAACAACCAGCAAGTGTACGGCCAGTCAGGGTACTTAGTTGACTCGGTGTGGAAGTACATGGAGGCGACCACCAATTACAATTCACTCTGGTCCGATGGCGACTCGATCGGGGATATGAGCATTGTAATGGTTATCGCGAAGAACTACACCGTGACTCCGACCAGTCGCCTCAAGTTCGACGTTGTGCTGGCGGCCAAGCGCGCCCAAACCAATTTGAAT
The DNA here is from genome assembly GCA_903930455.1 of uncultured bacterium. GTDB lineage: Bacteria > Zixibacteria > MSB-5A5 > CAIYYT01 > CAIYYT01 > CAIYYT01. The sequence continues at coordinate 812 of CAIYYT010000138.1, forward strand.
GGACTCGCCGGCCTCAACCTGACAGTCGATCAGGCGAAGGCATTCCTCTCCAATCGCGGGAGGTGCTCCGCTTGCGGTGATGCTAATAGCGACGGCTCGGTTGACATTTCCGACGTGGTGTACTTGATCGCGCACATCTTCTCCGGAGGCACATCCCCGCGTTGGTGTGACTATCCGAAGGGCAAGGGAGATGCCAATGGCGATCACCAGGTGGATATTTCTGATGCGGTGTACTTGATCGCCCGTATTTTCTCGGGTGGCAAAGCGCCGCACTGCCAAGGCAAGTAAGAGCCTAAAGCTCCATACATACCTTGATTTCTCGCCGTGCCGATTGACAAAATCGGCACGGCGTGTTATATTGGGGCAGAAGAATTTAAGTACCACACGAGTACGAGCCGACAGTATAGGAGTCTTTATGATCGCCTCTCGTGTCGCGTTCCTTTCTGTAATTCTGATCCTCTCCCTGTGGCAAACTCTATTTGCGGGCGGGCCCTTTGGGGAATTAGCCCTGGGTCAATCGGTTACGTCGAGCAACCAATGGTGGTACATAGACGGTGTCTTGGCAAAGTCGGACCTTAGTCGCCCGCCGTTTGATGTCGTTCACATTAGCTGGCGGTCTGGCGCCACGCTGGCTGTTAAGGGAACTTTTTGAAAAAAAACGTTGACTCGTTTTCTGGAAACGGATATATATGAGCTACTTTGCGCTCGTTTTGGGGAAAGTGGTTAGGGTGTTTTTCTGTCGACCTTGATGCGGTAGAAGGGAGAATACGGAATGCGAAGTTTGAGAGGTGAATGGAATTTGTTGTTTTACATAGGAGGTAAGATGAGATTGAAA
>CAIYYT010000139.1 GCA_903930455.1 uncultured bacterium
AACGATACGTTGCTGTTACCGCCTTGCAGTTCTTTAACATCAAAACCGGCCGTGCTCTTGGTGACGTAGACGCCCTTGCAGTCTCCCTCCAATTGCACAAACACCTTCATCGGATGCGCGTCATCGATAGTGACAGTTTGCAGGAATAGTGGTTCGATGTTGATATGAGCTGTACCGTTCACAAGTTGTCCTTCACCGAAATCCTCAAACCAGTTTTCCGGAGACTCCTGGCAGTAGACAGTGCGATAATCATTGTCCCCTAACTTGACAGCCGCAGATTTCACCCCATCGACGACGAGGTTCCCAGAAACGTATATCGAGCCCTCAAACACTCCGGCCATAGCATTTCCTGAAAACGGGCAGCTGGCATAAACCCCGATTCTCGCGCCCGTGCCTCCTCCCTGAGCACTAAAATAGCCGCCGTAAGCTGTCCCGGATGATGAATTGACTCCGATTCCCATCACACCGTAATGGCTGCTGGCATTCGCACCCTCTGCCCTCGCTGAGATGCCCACGTGCGAACTGTTGCCGTCATCGGGAACAAAGAATTCTCCGCCGTAGGCAGTCCCACTCCCAGTGCTTGTGGCGGAACAGTAAATACCATGAACACTGCCTGAGGAGCCATTGCCTTCAGCACGAAGACCAAAGTGATCTCCTGTGCCGGATGCAGTGGTCTTGAAGTACCCGCCGTATGCAAGACCTGACGACGTATTCTGAGCAGAACCGAAAGAGCCATATACTATAGAGGGCGAAGCACCATAGGCGTTGCCGCTGACGGCCACATGAACACCAGTTCCGGAGCTATTTGCCTTGAAAAAACCGCCGTAGACATCGCCTGTCGAACTGTTTGTACTTGAACTGTAGACACCGAAGGTCGAGGGATCGGCGGCACCTACGGCGGAAGAAAGTACTCCATAATGAATGCCTGACCCGTCTGATTCCGCCGAGAAATTCCCGGCGCACGCGCTTCCAGTAGAAGTGTTGGAGGCAACGGCGTTGATTCCGTAGGTTGCTGAGGAGGAAGCGCCGTAAGCGTTTCCGCTGATGGCATAATGGTTACCCGTGCCGCTGCTGTTGGCTCGAAAGTATCCGCCGTAGGCGTCGCCAGTAGAGGTGTTGGTGCCCTCGCTCCAGGCGCCGAAGGTCGATAGGTCGGCTGAACCGGCAGCAGACGAATGAACTCCGTAGTGACTGCCGATTCCGTCGGTCTTGGCCTCGAAATTGCCGCCGTACACATTTCCTGTCGAGGTATTTTTGGCGGTAGCATCGATTCCGTAGGTTGCTGACGAGGACGAACCATAGCCATCGGCGTCAATACCATAATGCTCGCCAGTTCCTAGATCGTAGGTAGCGAACAGGCCACCTACCGCGGGTCCAGTGGAAACGTTCGAACCGTAACCATACAAACCATATGCGGTTTCTGAAGAGGAGCAGTAGGCCTCGGCCAAAAGCCCGAAGTGTCTGCCTGTGCCCGCAGCGGCGGTATGAAAGTATCCGCCAAAGGTCCAGCTAGAGGATGAATTCGACGCATAGCCGAAAACGCCAGTCGACTGATATGTGCTGGAGCTCGAACTGGTTTTGGCGGAAAAGGCGATACCTTGGGTCGCGACGATACTGTCAGGACCGGTCGTGTTGACAAAATGATCGTCGCAGCCGCTGCAATCGGACGACGCGCCGCTCTTGGCATAGGCCGCGGTATCCGAATTGATCGAACGAAATGAGTAGGGGACACTCTGCAGCGGGAAGCGCCGGCTGCCGGCTTGCCCTTCAACGGTTATTGCGAGCCAGCGCAGCGATCCATTGAATGTACTCGCCGGAATTGGATTGATGGCTCCGAGCCGAACGTCAAAGAGACCATTGTTGACCATGACCCCATTCTGATTTTCAGTCCAGAGTTGTTGAGTACAGAGTGAGTCATCGCAGATGGTGAATATCAGATTGGCCGCGCCGGTGATCGGTGTGCCGACAGAATTCGTGAGGCGCCCCTGATAGCTAATTGTACCGGGGACTGCCCCGATAACTACTGAAGCCCACAAACCCGTGAGGACTGTCAGTACCAGACACAACAATAGCTTGCTCTTCATATGGTTGCTCCTTCTAAGCTGCAATTACAATTCTTATCGGCAGAAATGTCCTTTTCATGGGACAAAATGTCGGTACAATCGAGAGGCTCTTTGCGAGAGCCCGTTTTGAAGACGGAACAAGTATACTCTCTAAAATGCCGGAGTCAAGGAGGAAGCAGGGGGGAAGAGTTGCCGATGTTGCTACAAGGATTGAAAGTGACAAGCCTTTAGACGTGGCCCAGTGTTTCCTCTTGAGAATTCTGCGCAAATTCGTAGCTTTGCCATATCAAGCGAGAGCATACGGGATTCTAGCCCGCCGGGCGCATTATTTGAGACCACGATTTTCATTTTCATTAGGAGGATATGATGACCAAAGCCGTTGCTATTAATGGTAGTCCGCGTAGGAAAGACGGAGATACTGCGATGCTACTTGCTCCGTTGATTCAGGGAATGAAAGACGCCGGGTGCGAGGTCGAGTTGTCGTATGCCGCGGACCTGAAGGTCAGGTCCTGCAATTGCCCCAATATGTACTGCTGGTACAAGAAGCCCGGTAGCTGTTGCCTTAAGGACGATATGGATTTGCTTTATCCTCGATTGTGGGAAGCCGACATTCTGATACTGGCTACCCCGGTTTATGTTCCTCTGCCCGGAGAGATGCAAAATGTAATCAATAGGCTTTGTCCTCTAATGGAGCCGCTACTCGAGTTCCGCGAAGGTCGAACACGCGCCAGATTTCGTAAGGATGTGAAGATTCGAAAAATCTTGTTATTGTCCACAGGAGGATGGTGGGAAAAAGGGAATTTTGATACTGTCGCAAGAATAGCCAAAGAGCTTGCCGAAGATGCCAGCGTGGAATTCGCCGGAGCTGTGATCAGACCTCATGCCTTCCTGATGAAGCAAGAGGGTAAACTCACCAACGAGGGAGTAACCATCATTGAAGCTGCCAGAAAAGCCGGCGAGCAGTTAGTACGGAATGGAGCAATCAGTCAGGAGACTCTCGACGCCATTAGTCGTCCGCTCATTCCCGAAAGTGAACTCCGGGACATGTATAACAGTTCGATACCGAAGCAGTAAGCGGTTTGGCTGTTGGCTGATTCCGACGTACGGCCAACACACGACTAGCCGTGGGGTACCGAGTGGGCCTGTCACCCTGAGCGTAGCGAAGGGTCTGTTACTCCTGCGAGAAGAGATGCTTCGCTCCGCTCAGAATGACAAGTCCCACCGGAAATATCATACGAAGAATATTGGATTCTTCTAGCCGCAAGTGAATCAGTACCAGCCCTCGCTCAAGTCCCGCCACTCAGGGTTCATCGATTCGATGAGCGCAATCTTCTTGGAACGTAACCATCCCTTAATCTGCTTTTCACGAGCAATTGCTGCCCTAATGTCGGAGGTTGCTTCGAAGTAGACCAGATGTGTAATGTTGTAGCGCTTCGTGAAGCCTTCCACCAGTTTATTCCGATGCTCATAGACGCGTCGATTTAGGTCGTTGGTGACGCCGGTGTAGAGTGTGCGCGAATTGTTTGTCATGATGTAGACGAAGTACTGATGTTCCATCAGCGATGATTCCCTTCTATCACTCCTTACCCTAGTCTTCCTTGTCACCCTGAGCGTAGCGAAGGGTCTGTTTGGCCGGCGGAACGAGATGCTTCGCTGCGCTCAGCATGACAATGTCGGGCGCACGTATCCAACTCAGTATTGCGCCGAGGCATGCGCTCGGCACAAATCACGGCCGAAACTCATCAGCATTGCAGGGATCTTGAACCACTGCTTGAATCAGCCAATTGAACCATCCGCGAGAGAGCTGAAGCGTATAATATGGAGCCCCTCCGGCGCGCAAAGACATCTTATCTGTGTCGATAAGCTCTATGTCCACTGGCAGACCGCCCTCATGAACGAGTTCGCAACGAAACCACTTGTATAGTATCCGTGGAATTGTGTGGCACTCACCACGGAATTCGATTGTAGTCACTCCGCGCCAATGACCTTCAAGAAATCTCTCAAAACGGTCGCGGTCACCTGTCAGATCAGGAAATGCTTTCTTTGCTGAAGCTGCGACAGCCAGCAGAGCATTGAGGAATGCACCCTCGTGGCGACCGTTGTCGTACAAGAACAACGCATCATCAACGCGTGTCTTGATACTCACTGCACCTTCCTATGAGTCAACAGCATTTCCTTTGTGCACGATAAAGAGCATCCTGCAAGGAGTCTTTCTTTGATCTTGCGCTGGCCGTCCTCCCTACATCATCAACACAACCTTCGCCGTTGGCGTTGCTGTGGAGGTGGCGGTCTCAAATGCCTTTAGGAAATCGCCAAAGGGGAAGCGATGTGTGATGACCGGTGACGGATCGACCAGACCACCCGAGAGCAAGGCAGACATCTGATACCAGGTCTCGAACATCTTGCGTCCATTGATGCCGATTACCGTAGCGCCTTTGAAGATGATGTAATTCGAGATATCCAATTTGACCGGTTCCGACGGCAAGCCGAACATGACATAAGTACCGGCCTTGCGCAACATCTTAAAGCCGCTGTCATTGGCGGCTTGATTGCCTGCCATGTCGAGCACCACATCGACACCGCCGTGGGTTTCGTCCACAACGCGCTCGATGAACTTGCTATCCTTGGTGACATCAATGGTGTCATGCGCGCCCATCTTGCGGCAGATATCGAGGTTGAACGGTATCATTCCGAGGCTGTAAATCTTCTCAGCCCCGACGGCTTTGGCAATCCCGCACGCAAACGCACCGGTCGGGCCGTCACCGATAATCGCGATTTTCTTGGTCGAAACATTCCCCGACATGACAACGTATGTTGCATTGCCGAACGGTTCATGAATCGAAGCGATTGCCGGATCAAGCGATTTGGCGACCTTCCAGCAGACGATTTCGGGTAGAGCGGCATACTCGGCAAAAATGCCGTCGGTGTCGACACCCAGTATCACCAAATTGTCGCAGATATGCATATTCCCCATTCGGCATTGCTTGCAGACGCCACACGGGATATGCGATTCGGCGGCGATAAAATCGCCGACTTTAAGTCCCTTGATCCCCTTGCCGATTTCGACCACTTCACCGCAGCATTCATGGCCGAAAATAAGCGGTGGCTTTAACCGCCCCTGCGCCCAATTATCCCAGTTGTAGATGTGCTTATCGGTGCCGCAGATTGACGCGGCCTTTACTTTGATTAGAACCTGATTATCGTTGATTTTCGCTATCGGAACTTGCTTGAATTCGGCGCCTTTTGCACGTGCCGCTTTGACACCAGCCCACATCGTTTCCACAGTTGTAATCCTTTCTCCACGGCTACAGCGAGCCGCTTCTCTTCAGACGCCAAGGATACGCACTGGATGGCAGATTGTCAACGAATTCACAAGCGCACAGAGTAGCCAATAGCGTTGGCTCAAAGAGTTTCAATCCAGTTCGCGAATGTGTGGGCGATACCGGGCGCCATGATGTTGCCGGTGCGCTGGTAAAGGTATCCGAAGAGCAGACTTATCGGAATCAGGCCTGCGCAGCTCGCAAGAGCGGCCCACGCATTCTGATGTTCGAATGTCATACGGTGGGCAAAATGCGACAAGGCCATGATTACGGAGGTTATGAGCCAGCCAGAGTATTTTCCTAGCCAGGCGCATACACGTGTCTGCAAGTAACCGCGGAACATGAACTCCTCGGCGAAACCGACCACGGTATACTGCAGGAAGGCCCAGAAATGGCCGGTCACGAGACTCCTATGGAATCCGGCGGTTGCTGCGAGGTACACCATCTGAATGGCCACAACAATCAATCCCACTGCACCGGAGCGCAACAGATTTTGTCTGGTTATCCCGGCGGAAGCCCACGTTTCTTTGCGAGTCCTCATGGCGATCAGAATTGGTGTTATCACTATCAAGAGCACCACGGCTTGGCCGAGTACATCGCCGCAAGTGTAGTTTTCAGGGCCTCTGTCTTCGAAAGCGTTTCCTGTCGCAGACGAAGAACCGAGCATGATCACCAGCAGTGACATAATCAGGATATTGACGGAGACTACAAGGATGCCTACAATTGCCGCTCGACGAGGATTGGAGAACTCCCATTGTTGATATTGCAGGCGGAGTACACGCGACAGGAAGGCGATGACGGCAAGTCCGATGATGAGCGATGCTATCGATTCGACCAATTGCATTCGTGTTTCCCCTCGGAAATGCGAGTGATCATAATATCGGGTAATAGAGCGGTTGTCAACGAATTCACAAGGGGAGCGAGATATCAAGCGGGCCAACAGAATAGTGGTCGTCATCAGGAAAGGATTTCTGACGCTCGAAAGAAAAACGGCAGAGTTGAGTGATTAGCTCAACTCTGTCGCGCATTTGTATTGATTTTAGTGAGATGGCGTAATTTCCGCCGGTACAAACAAGAGCGGTTGCCCGGATTCCGGTTTCAACTGCGTAGTTGCCACCCGCGTGATCAGGAGACTCCCCACCACCATGCGGAACTTCACATCTTTGAAGTACAGCACTTGGCAGTCGACGTTCCAACGATCAATCGTGCCGTCGTGATTATCATCTATCCCTTCGCATTCGCAGTTCTTGTATCCGGCAAGGTGGCAGTCGAGGGAGCCTTCGATAACATCGCCCAGATTGGTTCCCCACTGAGTAATATAAAGAGTTCCCAAATCGGTGACTCCGCAATCACACGGTTGCTCGTTGGGATCACCGACGACCATGAATTGCGTGTTATAGGAACTGCCGTCGTGCTGACACATTAGCAGCGCAGTGAGATAGCCCGCAAAGCCGCCATAGTTCCAACTCGGCGCGGCAATTCCTCCCGCTGGTCCAATTGGATAGTAGCCGGAACCGGTTACTCGTGCCGTATTGGCATAAAAATCGAACTCTTGTTGGTCCTTTGTCCCTCCGGCGAGTCCCAGCATACTTTTCCCATTATCTGTCACTGGCCATGAGGCACCCACTATCGAAAGGTCGTAGATGTTCGCCGTGGAACTTGCATCGATATAGAATTCGACCGACATGGTTCCTTTGGGTGTCATCCGTAATGCGCGCGTTGCATCGTGAATTTCATTCTCAACCGAGGTGACCTGCATTGAATCCGGTTTGTAGTCGTTGTCAGGATGGATCGCCACAATCCAGAAGGTACCGGCGGGAAGATCGAATGTGTAACGACCGTTGGAAATGGTTTTGGAATCTTCGTACGGTTGTCCCGCAACATTTCCACGCACATAGATGTAAAGCTGGCTATCGAAGAGCGTGTCATGGCTGGCGTACTGTGGTAAATCCTGCGGCATCGACCGTACCTTAGAGTAAATCTCGTTCACAACTATGCCCCTGATCGTGCCGACTCTTTTGGACATCTCGATCGTGACGTCGGTGATTTGGTTCTTGGTGACGGCGACACTTACCGACTTGTCGTTGTAGCCGGCTTTGGTGGCTGTTAGGCTCTTAGCACCAACCTGAACGTTAGCGAACGTAAAGCCGCCGGTGGCGTCGGTGGTGACGTCCGTGACGTGTCCAGGGATTGGATTGTTGTCATCGCCACTGAGGTGAATGTGCACACCGGCAATCGATCCGTAGGGAGATTCCTTTTGATTGACATGCCCGGTGATGCCGCCGAAATCTTCGTTGGATTTCCAGATTTTGAAAACGGTCTTGAAGCGAGCGTCCTTGAAAGCGTAAGCTGTCTTCATCACGTTGGTAACTTTGTTGCCGATGTTGATTCCGGCGCCAATGGCATAGGTGGCGGGTTGGCTCGCCAGCCATTCCATCCGCATGAGCTGTTTTGCCGAAAACGTTTTCCCCATGATGGCTTCAACCCTGAGGCGATATGCCTCATCCGTCGTGATTTTCTCGAAGACAGTCTTGAAGACAAACCAGGCGATGTCGCCATACTGACCTTCCTTGGCCATCGTGTGAATCTGAGACGCGTCCCAAGCGTCGTTCAGCATGAAATCGAGAAGCCAGAACTCCGTTTCGGTAATCTCGCATTCTTTCTCCCAGCCTTCAACCCCGGAGAGCGCGCTGTTGGAGGCACAGATTACATCTACTGCTCCGCCGAGCAATTCAAAGACGAAGGTGAGGCAACCGGCCTTGTCGGTATATCGCTTTTCCTCGGTAGTAAGTGCATCCCAGTAGCTTTCGGCGTCGTTTTTCAAACCATATCCATACACGAAGACTTTCTGGGTGTCGTCGGGTTGATCAACAGTCAGATTGAAAGTTGTGTTGGAAGGCGCCCAGGGGAGACCGTCCTTGAAGAAATCGAGCATCGATCCGTTCGGAGACAACAAAATTTCTTTGCCCGTTTGGGGCACTACCAACAAGGCCCAGCGTCCATATGCATTTGTGATGTTGAAAGTGTTGTCACTGACATAGGTCACGAGATGTCCACTCGTTTGAGTAGTTGGAGAAATCAGAATCGTGTTGGCGGTCATACTATTTGCGGCGAGCTTGCCACGGGTTTCTGCGCTGCCAGTGCTCGGGCTCGCGCTCGACTCATGCATCGCAATATAGGCATTGATCGATCTCGTGATGATACCAGCCAGTTGAGCGTCGTTTTTCTCCAGACACTTGGGATCAACCGCGAGTTTCTGCGTGAGCATGTTTTCGAGCGTGTCAATCTGCGAGAGGGCGTCCAAGTCAGCCATTGTCTGAATCGCCTTGTCTCTCTTGCTTTCGCAAACCACGGGATTCATGAAGACAAGCGCTTTGGCGGTGGACCGCGCATCGAATTGGCAAATCTGATTCGCCTGAGGATCAGGGACGATTCCCATCAACAATGCAGAGCCGGTTTGGTCCATGACCATCCCAAGACCGGGAATATGTTCGGTGCCCTTGAAGTTGACCCCGCCAGTTGAATCAATTGCGTTGTCGGTGTCAGCGAAGCCGACCACGAGTTCCGACATCGTTATGGGAGTGCCGGTCGGGAACGAGACAGTGCCTTTGACCTCAACAGTTGCCGGTCCGGGGTTTGTGCCTTTGTCCTTCTTGCTGCAATGGACCAGTAGTGTGGCGGCAATAATCGCCGCAACCGTGATGCCGATCAGTTTGAAACTTCGCATGATGTTGCTCCTTTTTGCGGGGCGGTATGACTAACTTATATAGGGAATGTATGTCGTGCTTGCGATTTTGTCAAGCACTGCTCACTGACATGGCAATACATAATAGCACACTCGGTCGGCAAAACTGCTGGAATTCCTGCGCCGGTTTGCGTAGTATGCTTGTATGATTGCCCCGGAAATCCAGAAGTACATCGACGGCGATCCACGCCAAGCGGATATCGCTAAGCGTTTTGCCCATATCGAGTTCTCTGGCCATGAAACTGCCAAGCGTCTCTATAGCGCAGTTTTCCACGCTGATTTCGAGTTCTATTCTCATTTTATCGGTCGCTTTGACTGCCAATATCAGAAATCACCCGAGCAGGTACTGGAGGGTATGCTCGAGGGTTTTGGAGGTCACTGTATCGAGAAGAATCTAACCCTCAAATATCTCTTTCAGGAGGCCGGTTTTGATGATATTGATTGCGTCTTCGGCGGCTCGATTCGCGGTTCCAATCGATCCTTCAACTCACGCAAAGCCGACGAAATAGGCATCGGCTCCTGGGTTTCCGGGTTTGCCCTTCCGCAAATCTTACACTGCGCAATCCTTTTGCGCGTGAACGGGAAGGAATACATCTTCGATCCCAATAACGGCCGCATGGGTCCAATAATTACCAGCGCCGAAGAGACCATCCAACTCTTGCGCGACGAGGACAAAGCTTCCTACGAGATGTATAACGGCAAGATGTACTATCAGCGGATACCGCAGCGTTATCATGAGCGGGTGTTGTATGTAAACAAGGGGGACGACGTTTTTGGGCTGCTGATGGCAGAGCGGCTGGGCCTTATAGCTCGGGCAAATTTCGATATTATCGTGACAACTATTGACAACGGCGAAGATGCCATGCACCGCTGGAGTCTGACGCCCTACTTACGCGACGTCGTTATCGTTGGGGACGATTTCCGCTTTTTGGATGGACAGCAGGAATCGCTACCGATTGACCCGAAACTCGCTCTCTTGCTGAAGGAGGCGCGCCGCCGGATCAACGAGATCAGCAAGGATTCCGACGGCTTTACGCGCTATCTGGCAATTCGCATCTTCAAACGCTCTTGGTGGGATATGTCGCGTCTCTCCACCTGGGCGACTTAGCCGCGAGATGGCCTCACCTGCACTTCTTGTCGCGGATTAAACTTCCGGCGGATTGGCGCCGTAGTTCTTCCACTCTTCCAACGAAGGCCCGTAGACTCCCGGCACCGGCAATCCTGCCGAACGCATTAGTACAGTCAATTGTCCTCGGTGATGAATCTCGTGGTTGATGAGAATGCCGAGCGTCAGCCCGCGTGCCCATTTCTCGCCATACATGTCATCAACTTGTTTCAGGGTGTCGTCTGTCCAGTACTGCCTGACCTGCTCCAGGAACATACCGGCAGATTTGTCATAGGCCTTCTGAATTTCGTCAACTTTCGTTGGCACTGGGGCCTTGTCAGATGGACCGTCAATCTTGAGACCAGTGCGATTAGCCATCTCTGAAATCGAACAGACGATATGCCATGCCACTCTGCCGATGTCGCGATGATCCTTCGCAATGGCATGCTTCAGCGAAGCATCAGTGAGGGCACCGAGGATTTTGCGGGTTCCTCCCGATTCGTTTGCCCAAGCGCCCAAGAAATCTTCCACTTTTCTAAACAGCATGTATGATTCCGCCATGTTCCTCTCCCGTGAATATTTTGTAACGATTTCCCGGCAACGTCACATTTGCCTCTGTCGGCCTCACAGCCGTGTCTTGCTGCGCGCAACAGCGCCAACGGAAGTTGCCGTCTCTGTAAATACCTACGCATCATAACGTCGCTATTCGGGCGAGTCAATCACATTTGGTGATCGGATGAGACGATTGTCGCGGGGACGCATTTTTGTTGCGTGGAGCGGGCTACTCCTTATATTCACGCCGGAGAGTTGGCTGAGCGGTCGAAAGCGGCGGTCTTGAAAACCGTTGTCCCCTAACGGGGACCGGGGGTTCGAATCCCTCACTCTCCGAATTGTTCTTGCTCCCCGACCCCTTTCCTCCTCAGCTTGTCCCGACATCCACAATATCGACTGCGAGGTCATTCCACATTACGTGCACTCCGCCTGAACTTCAGGTAGTGCGCAATTCAGCGAGAATACTTGTAGCGCCGGCGAACTGACGAAGTGATCTTTCCAGTCAGCAGTCCTGGTTTGCAACGCGCTATAGGCAACCAATCTGTCAATCCTGCGTACTGTCTCACATGGAGACGGAGGAAATTGATCAGCCCTCTTGAAAACGCATATCTGACGGCACACGATCTTTGTCGTTACTTCCGGCGCGGCGGGTATGAAGTCCGTGCGCTGGACGGAGTAGATCTCAGTGTACAACGCGGGGAGTTCCTCGTAATCGTCGGGTCATCAGGATGCGGCAAGTCAACTCTGCTTGGTATTCTTGGCGGGTTGGACACGCCGACAAGCGGCACGGTCGAAATGGAGAACCGTTCGCTCTACACGCTGTCCCGGCGGGAACTGGCGGCTTATCGCGCTCGTCAAATCGGGATGGTGTTTCAGTCATTCAACTTGATCTCCCACTATACGGCCCTACAGAACGTAGAGACGGCGCTGTTGTTCAACGACACCCCACGGAGGGAACGTCGCGCTCGCGCGACTGCTGTGCTTGAA
>CAIYYT010000140.1 GCA_903930455.1 uncultured bacterium
ACGCGCAGGTAGTTTGCCGATGCCCCGACTCGCAAGCAATATGGCAGGCCAACGGATGCGGCAAGCAAGTAGCTCCGCTCCCAGTAGTAGTCCGATCCGGTCAACTGCGTCGAGCCGACGGTTAGCGAAAACGTCTTGCGGTCGATAGTAGCGGCTCCGGATGCGAGTTGAAAATCGGACATGTTGTACAACCGCGACAGCGACAAGTCGACGCCGATCTTGCCGGAGATCCTCAGAGCAGGGTTGATGTATAGATCCAGCGACGATGGTTTGTGCAAATTGACACAGCCCGCTTTCGCAAACGACGGCACGGAGCCGGACGGATACTCGAAAGCGCCGAAAGCGGACCCCGATTCGATCAGCAATATCACTAGCAGTATGAAGATTAACCTATTTTGCATCCGCCACCGCGAAACCGATCTTCCGGCTGAATGTTTTGCCATCTTCAACTTCGATCTTGAGAATGTAAGCGCCCGGGGGCAGGGAACCATATTGCTCCGACTGACCGTCATAGAAATAGTCCCCGGTTGACATCGAGAAAGAGTTCGCAATAGTCCAGTGCTTCCTCCCCGCCAGGTCGAACACTTCGATAACGAACACGGTCGCAGGAGGACAACTGACGTGGTAGCAAAGTCGCTCTCCCGAACGGGGTGAGAATACCCGATTCAGAAGCGTTACTTTGATTTCCTGGGTGAATTCGCTGGTAACTGAATTAGCCCCGCATGGCGTCGAGCCTGAGGCCGATGTGGATACGTACCAGCTCCGTGTCGAGCTGGTCTGCTTTTCGTTCAATTCAATCGAGTGATTTCCATCACCAACCTGCATGAACGTCAGGCTGTCAGAAATAACTCCGTGGTTGTCTCGTAGGATCACAACATCACCGGTATTGTTCAGACTGGCCCAATTGCTCGGCTGAATAGCATGACAACCATTACCATAGAATGACCCAAACGCCGCCGAGTCCTGAACCAGAACCACGTATTGTCCGGGCGACACTTGTACATCTTGTTCGATAGTATACTGATGCAGTGAATCGCCGATTGTCCAGCCATGTATGTTGACAATCCTGCTCGAAACATTCTTCGTTTCCGCCCATTCGGTCTCAAGTGTTGTTTCGGGATTGGCAAGAAATTCCGTGACAATGATTTCACCGGTCAGCGGTCCGACTGAAAATGCAGCGCGACTCACATTGTTAGCAACATTGTCATCAGCGCTGATTACGCCGATCACGGCATGATATCCGCGCCCAAATGGGTGCGATACCTTGAGCACCAACGAATCGCCGACGGCAATCGCGCTGACTGCCCGTTGTTCGACCAATTCGGTATCTTCGGCAACACCGTCTAAGTCCAGGTCATGATACAGCCGAAATTCTGATGCCAACGATGTCAGAGAACCGCAATTCCTAATAGTGATCACAAGTGCAACTGAAGCTGAATCGACGGCGGACTCAACTACAATACTGCCCTCCGCGAGACGGAGGTCGTTTCGCGGCAGCAAGGGATGGATGCTATTTTCACGACACGGGGTTGAACCTGTCACGGAGTCACAAACGCTCCAGCGTCGCCCTGACAGAGTATCCTGCTCATCCAATTCCATCGATTGGTTGTTGTCACCCAGCTCTCGATACGTCAGGCTGTCCGAAATCACACCATTGTCGTCAAGCAGAACGATCCCATCGCCGGCGTTGTTAAGATTGCTCCATTTGCTCGGCTGTAGTGCCAGGCAGTCTTCCCCGTAAAAACGGCGAAACGCCGCCGTATCTTGAGCAATCACGAAGTATTGCCGTGGCGACACGACCACACTTTGCTCCAAGCCATATTGATGCTGCAAATCGCCGATCATCCAACCGTGCAAATCAATGGTCCTGCTCGATACGTTCTCTAACTCTACCCATTCGGTCTCCAGAGCCGCTTGGGGATTGGCGAGAAATTCGGTAATGACGATTTCACCGGTCAGCGGTCCCACTGAAAATGCGGTGCGAGTGGTATTGTTCGTGACATTGTCATCGGCATCGAGTATCCCGATTACGACATGATATCCGCGCGCAAACGAGTGTGACATCTCAACAGTCAGCGAATCACCGGCTGGAATTGCAGGAATGGTTGCCTGTTCGAAAAGTTCTCCCTCTTCTGCCACGCTATCATAATCACGATCATCATATAGTCTCAACTCCGAGGCAAGCGAAGTGAGATAGCCGCAGTTCCTGATCGGCGCTACAAAATGCACTGGCTCCTGATCGGATGCCGTTTGAATGGCAATACCCGAAACGAAACCGATGTCGTTTCGTGGCGGGAGTTTTCGCAGACTATTGGAGCGACAAGGCGTAGCGCCAGAACTGTCGGTTGACTGATAAAACAGTGACACGAACGCCCCGGCGGTCGAGTCCTCATCGCGCTCCCAACTAAATCCGACTTCCGGGCTTCCACTGTACTGCACACTGTCCGAAAGAGATCGCAAATCATTTTCAACGATGATGATGTCGCCGAGATTGTCGAGACGCTGCCAGCCTTGGGGTTGAACCACCGCGCAACCGGCGGAGCCAAAATGATTGAGAAAGGCAGCCGTGTCCTGGCAAACGATTACCCGCTGTAATGGCAATATGGCGACGTCGGTGTCAATAACATATCGCCGCGATTCATCCCCTACCGCAAACCCCGCAAGACCAACGGGATACGTAGCGACGTTCTTCAATTCGATCCACTCACAGTCTGACTGGTCATCCGGATTGGGTACGAATTCGTTGATGGCCAGTTCGCGGAAGAGATGTCCTAATCCAAAATCAAAAGACAGGATGTTGTCAGTCGAATCGGCATCCGTGGGTAGCTGCAGAATCAACCGCTTGCGGCCGGGCGACTCACGATACTCGCGAACCAGATGGACGACCGAGTCCGGCAAGATTGCCGGCAAAGCTATGGAGTCAATCACGTCATCGCCTGATAGTCCTCCCCCAAAATCACGGTCGAAATACGAGAGCAAAATGGCGGGCTGAGATTCTTTCAATCCGCGGTTAGCTATACTCACTGACAGAGTGATCGGTTGCGACGTGTCCGAAGGTGTTGTAATGCCCGAACTGCTCATCACAATTGCCAGGTTATTGTCAGGCGGAATCAACGAATTCACTCGCCCGGGAGTCGAGCCGGATAGCGCCTTGCATACCCCGAAGTTGTCAGCACTTGCCGGCTTGAAAGGATTGATTCTTTCCAGCGTTACGCCATCCGGCTGCGTGGTTGACCAGATGACCGTTTCGCGATATCCACCGGAAGACATGACCAGAGTAATCGTGTCACATGTGTTGCGTAGTGATATCTTGACCGCCAGCAATAAATAGTATTCATTCGCAGCATCGCCCCAGATTCCGGAACCGTTGCCCCAGGTTGATTCGAACGAGGTCAAACCTGGACCAGCGGTCGGCTTGCGCGACAGCACAGCAAAAGCGCCAGCCGCAATGCTTGTTCCGGCAAGAAAGCGTGTCGTGTCACCGCCTTCAATGATGAAGCAATCCGACAGCTTGACGGCGTCGACACCGGTATTATGCAATTCAATCCATTCCAGCGCCGTTTCGGAGCCGGGTTCATTCGCCATGATCTCATTGATGATCACGACCCCCTGCGCAGAATTATAGAGAGCGATGCATAGGCATAGCAAAGCTATGGAGAGGCAAATATGGAATTTGAGTTTATCCGCCACCTTGGTCACAAGATAGCGAAATAAGTTCGATTTGCAACCGCTCTAACGGATAATTTGCTGGATTATCTCGCTCAAAAAAAAGAGGGCCGAAGTCTTACCTTCAGCCCGGTCACTCCTCTTTTGATCCCCGCCTTTGTCTATTGATTTTTATCGGCAGGTTGTTTCGATTCATAACACCTCACTGCCAAATGTTTCGCTTTCGAAACACAAGAATCTACATGGCAAAATCACAATTAACCCGCGCCTCCCAGACATCAAGCCGTTGTCGATCAAAGAGATACTTGGTCTGCGCCTTTACCCACAAAGAGAAAGCCTTCAGACGCGTCAGCTTCTGGCCCACAGCGAAGTGAAAATAGTCGCTGGAGGACCGCCCAAGGTTCGGATTGTAATACTTGAGCGTTACAATCGCGGCCAGATCCCGGAGGACCCGCCACAGCAGATCGGCTCTGACGCTGAATGGCGAAGTTCGCGCCCCGGACCGCACACGTCTCTCTAACTTCCACTGACTCTCCACTTCGACGGAGTGACCGATCGGAGATTGTGTGGACAACGACACCAGACGGCGACTGCTGCTATCGGCGATCAGATCGAAATTCTCCCAAATCGCTCGAACTATTATTTTGTTGCGAGTGCCGGCAACTCTGTCTATTGCCAGACTCGCTTTGGCAGCGGCGCAGCGACGGTTATCCAGCCGGTTGTTCCAACGCACGAGCGACAACCCGACATCAACGTCATCAATAATCTCCAGCGTCGATGACGTTGCCAGGCCCGCTCGGCCGGCACGCTTGTCGCGGTAGCTGAAGTTGATGCCGTCAATCGAGAGTTCCTCGTAGTCAGAGTACGCATACCCACCTGACTGCAGATTCTGATAGCCCCGGGCATAGTTGAAATAAGTGAAATCTTGACGGATTCGGCGGCGCTCAATTTCCGCTTGATACATATGCGCTGCCGACGATCCCAATCCAAATGACGATTCACCTGATAGGGTCAACGTCTTGGCCGAGTATCGAAAGTAAGGCGCAAAGTATTCCTGGTGCTGTTTGGTGTTGCCGTTGCGACCAAGCTGCTGTCGAAGGAAAACGACTCCCGCAGAGCGCTTGGATTGCCCGAATTCGACAAAAGACCCGATGGCAGTCCGATAAAAATCCGACCCCTCGATATCTGAGAGCAGAAGGCCGGTCTGAACGGCGCCAAAGTGCTGCCGAATTAGAATTCCGTTGTGCCGATTCTTGATCGGTAACCTTAGACTTGATCCAAAATCGTTGTCCTCATGCAACTGAGTGTGATAGGACCCCAACCCCTGTGTCACACCCTGTCCAAGGCGCAGGTCGTAACTGCCCAGAATCATTTCGCCACCGGAATGTTTGTAGCGCAACGAACGTGAGCGAAAGAGCAACTGCTTCTGGTTGTGGAGTTCGAATGACAAATCAAGGCGCAGCTTTCCCCACTCGCACGCAAATCGATCATAGCGCACGAAAGCCCGCTCTTTCTCTAGCTTCTGCTGGAGAGAGCCGTGATAGCTCAGGCGCAATCGGGACTTTCCGCTGTCGACAGCCGCAACCGTGTCCGCGCTATTTGGCTTGACTGTTTCGTCCGTGAGAATGTCTTCATCGGGCAAACCGAGGAAACTCTCCATGAGCATCAGATAGTCATCGTAGCTTATTTCACCCTCTTCCAACGCCTGATCAAGTTGATCGAGAGTGGTGTAGGTGCTTTCGTGGAAATGGACGGGTGTAGTGGCGTAGATGTGCGCATTGGCACAAAGCAGAAGAACTAGCCCGATGAAGACTGCCCGTTTCTTCGCCATCATTCCATCAGGTTATATTTCTTCAGCTTCCGATAGAGTGTCCGCTCGCCGATGCCCAAAAACGATGCGGCCTTCTTGCGATTGCCATCTACTTTTGCCAATGTCTCGCGGATCAGTTTTTCCTCCATCTCCTCAAGGTCACCACCAACCGTGACCGGATGGACTTCCTGCCCTTTACCATCGCCGAAATGTTTGCCTATCAGCTTCTTCATTTCCATGACCTCATTGGCCAGATTGAGCAACGCCTGATAGATCAGCCGGGAACCTGATTCCTCCGTCTTGACATTGGTGACCATCGGCAATGAGCGATCAACAACGGCGTGCTTGTCAAGCAACGACGCCACCGTTTCGCGGCTGATTTCCCCGTGCGGCTCGGCAATCAAAAGACGTTGCAGGAAATTTGTCAGCTCCCTGACATTGCCCGGCCATCCGTATTTGAGCAGTAGGTCTGTAGCGTCGGGACTAAAACCAATTCCCTTTTTGTGCCGTCCGAGAAAATGCGCTATCAGCGGTAGGATATCTTCCGGACGTTCAGCGAGACGAATCAACTGGATATTGATTACGCCGAGACGGTAATACAGATCGGCGCGGAAATTGCCGCTTTCGACATCGGCCTCCAGATCGCGATTTGTGGCCGCGATGATGCGCACGTCGACGGTAACAGCCTTTCTGCCACCGACGGGAGTAAATGTTTTGGTCTCAATGGCGCGCAGTAGTTTCGCCTGCAGCCGCGGATGCATCTCACCGATCTCGTCGAGGAACAGTGTTCCCTTATGTGCGTGCTGCAATAAGCCAAGCTGCTTACTGTCGGCGCCAGTAAATGCGCCCTTCTCGTAACCGAATAATTCCGACTCCAGAAGTGTGTCAGGTATGGAAGCGCAGTTGATTGACACGAATTCGTTGTCTTTGCGCGGCGAATTCTCATGCAACGCACGAGCGACCAGTTCCTTGCCAGTTCCCGATGGGCCGGTTACCAGAACAGAGATGTCGGTCGGCGCTACTTGTTGAATGCGAAGAGCAGCATCGCGCAGATTCTTGGAATGACCGACGATTCCGGCGTTGTCCAGCAAGTAGCGGATGCCAATTGCGTCGTGAATACTCTGTTCGATTTCGCCCAGCGACAACGCCGAGTCAATAAAGTGATCAACAGAAACATCGGCAATTGCACGATGACCAGTCAGCAAGAACACATCGGTCAATGGCGATAGGCGGCCGAGCTTCCGCAGAAACGGCACGGCGTCCATCTCGTGCGATTCAAAGTCAAGCAGGACAAACTTCTGCGCTTGCTTTGTCAGAAAACTCAGCGCCTCGCTCAGTCCATCAACGATTTCGACCTGCAGGTCGGTCCCTTTAGGCCAAGAGGCGCATACTTGTTCAATCAGCTTATCGCCTCTAATAACGAGCATTCTCTTTTCGGCAATCATCGCCGTCGCCGCTTTCTCGGAGTCTGCATCGTTCTCGTCCGGGTTCCCGGAGTCTGTATCATTTTCGACCGGCGCTTGGTAGGTCGCGTGTCTTCCACCAACTTCAGGTCAATCTCGCCCGATTCCAGTGAGACTCTGACGACTTGCACTTTGACCTTGTCCCCCAATCGCAGACTTCGCCGCGAACGCTTACCAATGACTTCAAACTTCTCAAGATCAGCAGTATAGTAGTCATCATCCAAAGTCGACAATCGCACCATTCCCTCCGCCCCTACATCGACAATGCGAACGAAGAATCCGAACCCAAGCATGCCGCTGATGACACCATCATACACCTCTCCCAATTGCCGCGACAGAAACTCCGCCTGTTTGATCGCCAGTGTTTCGCGCTCGGCCTGCATGATCACTATTTCCTGTTCCGAGCAATGCTTGCCGGTCCGCGTCAGTGAGGATTTTAGCGCCGCGCCTTTGGCGGCATTGTACTCGCCACGGAGCACCTGCCTCAGGATGCGATGGACGATTAGATCGGGGTAACGGCGAATCGGCGACGTAAAGTGCAGATAAGACGCAAACGCCAATCCGAAATGCCCGATGTTTTCCGGCTGATAGTATGCCTTCTGCATCGAACGAATCAGCAACTCATTGAGAATTTCCTGTTCGTCCTTGCCACGTAATCCCGAGATAAAATCGGCGATGAACTTCGGTTGTGGAGGAAGTCCGAACGACACCCGGTGTCCGAAGTTGGCAGCGAAATTGATGAATGACGTCAGCTTCTCCGGATTGGGAGACGGATGCACTCTGTACAGCACGGGAATGTTCTTTGCCAGTAAGACCGACGCCACCGTCTTGTTTGCCAGCAGCATGAACTCCTCGATAATGCGATTGCTCATCTTGCGCTCGCGGCGAAGGATACGTGTTGCCCAGCCTTTGTCATCGAGTTCGATCTTATACTCGGCAACCTCAAAGTCGATCGATCCGGACTGCATGCGATTAGTTATCAGTTTCTGCGCCAGTTCTTCCATCAGCCGTAGTGTGCTCGCAATCTCCTTGTTCTGTTCGAAACCTTGCCCGGAGTCGAGGAAGCTCTGCACCTGCTCGTAGCTGAGCTTGGCCCGCGAGCGGATGATGCTCTCCTCAAGCTGCTGTCCCACCACCCGACCATTTTTGTCGAGCTCGATAATTGCCGACATGGTCAAGCGGTCTTCATTTTCCCGCAACGAGCAGAGATCGTTCGACAGACGTTCCGGTAGCATCGGCAGCACGCGGTCAACCAAATAGGCGGATGCCGTCCGGGTGCGCGCCTCTTTGTCGAGATGACTGTGTTCGTGGACATAGTAACTGACATCGGCGATGTGCACGCCGAGCCGATAGCCCGATGTCGTTGCCTCCAGAGAGACAGCGTCATCATGATCTTTGGCATCCTCCGGATCGATTGTAAACACAACTGTATTTCGATAGTCATGTCGGCGAGCGATCTCGTCAGTCGGAATTGCTTTGGGAATCGCTTCCGCTTCGGAAATAACCGCGCGCGGAAATGAGGTCGGGAGTTTGAATTGATGAATAATCGACAAAACATCGACGCCCGGATCTCCCGGCATGCCGAGGACCTCGATGATCTTGCCATTCAGTTGAATTCGCGGGTCATCCGCGGGCGTCAGCAACACTACGACTTTGGCGCCATCCGTAACTGTCATTCCCTTCGGTGGACTGACACTGACGGTCACCTTGAGTCGTCGGTCGTCGGGTTTCACAAACGTGGCATAGCGCGAATGCTGATAGGTACCCACGATCTGTGTGGTGCGGGCTTCGACGATCTTGATAATCTCGCCGACCCGAAGTTCTTTTCCCTGTTTCCCGGTGAGGCGCACTTCGACCTTGTCACCATCAATGCCACCCAGATCGTGGTAGCGGTCGATTTCAATATTGTCGCTGCCGTCATCCGGCTTCACAAATGCACGCCCCGACTTGGTGCGAGAGAGTACGCCGATCAGTGTCACCATCTTTGGTGGCACAACAATCCGATTGCCGCGAATTTCCGCCAGCTTACCGGAGTCAATCATGTTCTTGACCGTGCGCCGGAAAGCGGGATAATCCTTCTGAGATATCTGTAGCTTGCGCGCAAGCTCGCGTGTTTTAGCAGGTCGATACTTTTCACCGGATACCTGCTGTTGTATTAGTTGCTCAAATTCAATCATTTTCAGAATTATAGTCCTTTTTCTTGCCCCTTGTCAACAAAAAACTGTCAATTATACGTTATGATATGCCAAAATGGCAGATAGCTGAGAGAAAAATCACACCATTAATGTGCGCCCTTGCGCGAATTAATTCTATCTCCGTCAATGAACCCGCTCTACAGCCACCTGAGACGCTCAGCTATTCGGCCGCAAAGTAAGACACGAAGTCCTTCTCCAAATAAACGCCACTTGCCGTCTTCGCGCTCTTCAGAACGGTGATTTTGTAAATACCCTGACTCACGAACAACTGTGCCGCGTGCGAGAACACCATCTGTCTTCCTGCGAGTGGCCATGAAAACTCGCCCGACACGACTTCACCTCCCAACCGTTCGACTATGAAGGCCGACTGTACCGACAAAGTATCCATGATCGTATTGAAGGTTAGCGCGATTTGCTGATCAGGTGTCACATGGTACGACCCATTGACGGGAGAAACTGCCTCAACTCCGTAGGCATCGGTGAGGAATTCCGTCGTATCCGGCTGGAGGAAAGCCGCGCCATCCACGAGCTTCGTCACGTCGTCGACTATCAATCGATAGTTGGTCGATGCCAGCGGCGGTGCGCCGGTCTGGAAAAACCGATAGTAGTAGTTATTTGGCGTCCCACTGCAGTCCATTTCATACTTATTCCCCACGCTTGACAGCCAGACACCAGCGATTGGCGGTTCAAAGTGGAGCACCTTTTTGACTGAGTCAGGATCCACGCAGGTGCTGAATTTTAGCGAGGGCGAAAAACTGGAAATGGAGACGAGGCCGGTGAGACTGTAACGCGGGAGAATGACCTGAACCGACAGCGGCTTGCTGCGAAAACTGAATCGCAGCGTCTTCCCCAAAGGCGCTCCGGCAGCAGTGCGCACCGTGGAGTCGATGGTCACATGGTAGGTCGTGCCGATCCGAAATCCAGATACTCCATCACGGCTGACGTTCATCCAGCAGATCAACAGGTCGGGGCTACCATAGTCATAGCTGTAAGCGGTACCTGCCAACCAATGGAATTCGTCTACCGGCGGATCAATGTGAGTTCCCGCATTGAGATCCGCGACGTTCAGGTTTTCATCAACATACAATGTGATACTAGAACCGGTCACGCTGCTGGCGCCGTCTTCTGGCTCCGTCCTATATGCCGGATATGGATACTGGGTAAGCGTAATCCGCGAAAGCTCGTACGGCGTCCCGCTCTTCACAGCCACACCCGGAAACACTCTCTTTGAGTGGTTCAAAGGTAGTATTTCCAGTTGGTAGACTCCCTGCGGGAGGTCATTCATCCTAAACGTACCCAACCCATCTAGTTGACCTTCGTAGGCCTTGTCGCCAATTGCGCGAACAGTCCCGGAATCAACCGGTGATACACTCCCGAAAATAGTTCCCGTGTCAGTTCGATAGTAATTGTTGGTCGTCTCGTCACCACAACCGCAAACGGCTAGTAGAGCAGCCGCAGCCAGAAATGCGAATATGCTGCGCATCCTCATTTTCCCCTGTACATGATTGTTGATACCGCAAGAAGGAAATCGCGCAACCCTTCCGGATGAATTCAATGAGAACATACGAAACAGCGAGTAGTTTGTCAAGTCGTTCTTGGCCCAGCGGACGGTGTCACGGATCGTCAGCCGAGCAGCCTTTGGTAAATGGCACAGGTGGCTGTATCGAAACAGGCAAACACGATTTTGTCCGGTGCAGCTCCAGATGTGAGACAATTCCGCACCGTATCAACCGCAATTCGAGCCGCTGCCTCCAACGGAAAGCCATAGGCGCCGGTACTTATCGCCGGAAAGGCAATGCTCTTCAGCTTGTACTCATGCGCCAGTTCCAGACTGCGACGATAGCATTTGGCCAGCAATTCTGCTTCGCCGTAGCTGCCCCCCTGCCAGACAGGCCCGACGGTATGAATGACGAATTTCGCTTTGAGGTCGTAGCCCTTGGTGATCTTGGCATCGCCAGTCGCACAGCCACCGAGCGTGCGACATTCCCCAAGCAATCCTGGTCCGGCTGCCCGGTGAATCGCGCCATCCACCCCACCACCGCCAAGCAAGCTGGTATTGGCAGCGTTGACAATGACATCGACATTAACGTCGGTGATGGAACCCTGATATAATTCCAGGCATGCGGTCATGTCGGAATCTAATCTTTGCGGCTACGCATCAGGACTTTGGAGTACTTGTTCATGTTCTCCAAAATCACCCCCGTGCCCCGCGCCACGCAGGTGAGCGGATCATCGGCAACGATCACCGGCAAATTGGTCTCATGGCGAATGCGCTTGTCCAGCCCTTTCAATAGCGCGCCGCCACCCGTCAGAACTATGCCTCGATCAAGTATATCGGAAGCCAACTCTGGCGGCGTCTGCTCCAACGATTGTCGGACGGCGTCAATTATGCTATTGACTGGCTCAGTTAACGCCTCTCTGATCTGCGCGGACGATATCTTGATGTTCTTCGGCACGCCGGCGACGAGATCGCGCCCTTTGATTTCCATGAACTCCTCGCGATCCAGTTCAAACGCCGAGCCAATGTTAATCTTGACTTCTTCCGCCGTAAGTTCGCCGATCAGGAGGTTGTAATTCTTCTTGAGATAAATAACTATGGCTTCGTTCATTTCGTCGCCGGCGATTCGGATCGACGTATTGTTGACGATACCATTCAGCGCGATGACTGCAATTTCGGAAGTGCCTCCACCAACGTCGATAATCATAATACCGGACGGCTGGTCGACCGGCAGACCGACACCGATTGCCGCTGCCATCGGCTCCTGTACGAGGAAGACCTCTCTGGCGCCGGCGTTTTCCGCCGAGTCTCGCACCGCGCGCTTTTCCACTTCGGTAATACCCGACGGCACGCAGATTACGATTCGCGGCTTCATCAGGAACTTGTGCCGTACGACCCGCTTGATAAAATCCGACAGCAGCCGCTCGGTGATTTCGAAGTCGGCAATCACGCCGTCCTTGAGCGGTCGAATCGCATTGATTTCGCCCGGAGTACGCCCGAGCATCTTGCGTGCCTCTGAGCCAATGGCCAAGATTTTGTTGGTAGACACTTCAACCGCCACTACCGACGGTTCATTCAACACGATCCCCTGTCCGCGCACGAATACCAGCGTGTTGGCGGTACCAAGGTCTATTCCAATATCGTTCGAAAACTTGCTAAAGATCGACATGTTCTAACAGGCCCTCATAAAGGCTGACAACTTATGCAAACAGTCGTCTAACGGCAAGCGAAATATTTCATGTTCACCGAACTCGGATCGGCATAACAACCATGGTTTGCCCGTCCCAGATTAACCGCTTCTGCAACGAAAATGCGGTCTGGTTGTGCAAAAGGCGCGTGTACCAGGACTCATGCTGGAACACCAACTGACCGGCAAAAAAAGTGATCCGTGGGAATTCCTTGGCGGCATCCACGCACAAAGAGTGGGCATTCTCCACGACATCGGTCCCCACTGACATCCGGTAAGCCGCGGGGATACCGAGCCGCTCGGCCAACTCAACATAGCGTTTGAGTGAGTCTGCGGTGCGCTCCTTCAGCATCTGAATGTGCTCGGAACCTTTCATTTCTCCCGAATCCACCACACCGACCGAGAGGAAGAGCATATTGTTGAACTGTCCCCGGAAAGTCTTGAGGATACTGAGCACGGTATGCACTCCAAGTCCGCCGTAACCGGTTACCAGCACTCCGGCAGTTGCTTGGCGAGGATCAAACTTGGCCTTCTGGGTAATGATCGGTTCTGTGGGGATATCAGAGAGATCCTGATTGAGCTTGTTTATCCGCACCGCAATTCCTCGGTAATGTGCCCTGATTATCATACAGAGCACGACAAACAGTCCCGTCATCACGACGGTCAGCCATCCACCCTCGGAGAATTTCTCGTAGGTCGTGATGATCAGCACGGTTGCGCACAGCACAAATCCTATCAGAAACAACGCCACATGTCGTTTCCAACGCTTGCTGCCATGGCGTGTGATCCAGAGCTTCAACATACCGAACATCGAAAGCGAGAAGGTCAGAAACACGTTGATACTGTACATGACTACCAGACTATGGATGTCGCCTCTGGTATAGACAACCACCGCAAGCGATGCTACACCCATCAGGACGATACCGTTCTGAGTCGTCAGTCTTTCGGATAACGTTGCGAAGTGTCTCGGAACCCACGAATCCACCGCCATATTAGCCAGTACACGCGGACCGTCGATGAACCCGGCCTGCGCACCAACAACCAATAGAGCACCCGCAGCGAACATGGTCACTACAACAAAAAGCTGCCCTGCCGGGAAGTGAGCCGCGACATTGTACGCAAGCACGGCGTTCATCGTCTTGCCCGGTTCAGGATTAATATCCCATAACAAATAGCAGATCAATAAGCCGGCAGCGGTAATAGACAGCGAAGTGGCCATGTAGATCATCGTGCGCTTGGCCGTATGCACGCGCGGCTCGCGCATGATCGGCATACCGTTGGAGACCGCCTCCAGACCCGTATAGGTACCTCCACCCATGGAGTAGGCGCGGGCGAATATCGCTACCAGCCCGACAAGTCCCAACGCGCTGAAGCCTTCGCCAAATCCTTTCGTGGCCTTCTCGACGATCACCGGCACATTGCCAACGTGCGTAAAAATGCCCGCACCAATCAGAACAGCGTGCGTGATCAGAAACAGGAAAAAGATTGGCGCCAACGCCAAGACTGATTCCCTGACACCACGAATGTTGAGTACCGTCAGCGCGACAATCAGACCGATAGTCAGAGGCAGGCGGGCAAACTGCCATTGCATCGGCAACAAACTGAACAGCGCATCACCGGCAGCCACCATCGAGACAGCGATCGTAAGTATGTAATCCACGAGTAGTGCGCTTCCCGAGACCACTCCGGTGCGCGCGCCCAGAAGCTTCGAAGCGACCAGATAACCGCCGCCCCCGTGCGGAAATTCCTCGATGATGCGGCTGTAGCTCATCGAGATGATAATCACAGTCAAGGCCGTCGCGGCCGCCAGAGCGAACGCCAGATAGGTGTGCCCGTGAAGTGCTCGAAATGCTTCTTCGGGTCCATAGGATGAAGACGACAACCCATCTGCGCCTAGTCCGATCCAAGCCAGAACGGGGATCAGGGATATCTTGTGAAACAGCGACGGCTCATTGATATCGCGCGCCTTGCCAAAAAGAACATGCTTGACACGCGAACCGAGTCGTTCTTGATCGTCCGGTTCGGGCAAGGGCATTGATGATTCAGTTTTGGCCATAAGCGGCGGGGCACTCTCCCGCTTTCTATTCCTCAGTAATGCTGGGCGTGGAATCTATCGTGGCTCAAGGGTATTGTCAAATGAATCTTCAGAAGTCAAATAGCGACCCTCGCGGGGTCTCGATGGGACAACCGAAGCCTTCTAAAAAAGTCGGGGTGAGAGGATTTGAACCTCCGACATCTTGCTCCCAAAGCAAGCGCGCTACCGGGCTGCGCCACTGCTATGAGAAGAGCTTCTTTTGGACATGGGCGATGTTTTCGTTGAGGTAGAAATTATCTGGTTGGTTATGAATGGCTCTCACCCGAATCTCGAATCCCGGTTCGTTGGGATCGTTCTTGTTAAACAGTACTAGGCCAATACCTAACGTCAGACACAGAGCTTCGAGCCGAGCAACATCGACAGGACCAGCAGAGCGAGGAATAACTAGATACACTTTGTGACTGAACAACTTGTAGGCACAGGCCTGGCCGAAGGCGGTAATGAGTTGACTCGTGTCAATTTTTACTTCGGCGGATACTATCTCGGTCGGCACTTTGATAATGTCCCAAGCAGCCGATTGCCACTTTCCAATAACGTCTGGTGTTCCCCACTTTCCACCAAACTTATTACCGCCGAGCGGGATTGCAAGAGTACATTCCTCTAAGTCATTAACAAGGTATTCAGCGAAGGCACCATAGAAATCCTCTTCTTTCAAGCCCTTGGCGATGGTTTCCGTTACTTCTTGTTTCTGTTGTGCGTCATCGGTCTTTTGAAACTTGCTAAGGAGATATAGTCCTCTGGCAGGCTTCGTCACCTTCTCTGGATTCTTTATCTGTAACTCGTACGTCCAATTGCTGACCGAGCCGGGGTTAGCCCCTGGGATACGATTTAGTACTTCGTTTACGATGTTTGCAAAGTGTCTGCCATCGGGTGCCTCCTCGAGAATGGACCACACCTCATCCATGACCCTGTGTTTAATCGGTTTTATGACTTCTTTTGACATACACTCGACCTGCACACTGATTGTGATTATGGTCGGGGTGAGAGGATTTGAACCTCCGACATCTTGCTCCCAAAGCAAGCGCGCTACCGGGCTGCGCCACACCCCGAAACCACAAAGGTGGACTAATAATAGGCTTGGTCGGCACAATGTCAAGCAGCATTTCCCGTTGACTTATCAAGTGGAATCGGGGTATCTTCCGTTGATTGAAGACGACTTAAGTGCGCACCGCACTTGAAGAGGCAGCCTGCATGACCGAAATCACCCGTGAAGAAATGGACGTTGATGTCCTATTAGTTGGAGCCGGACCGGCAAACCTCGCCTGTGCCTACCGGTTACTGGAATTAATCGAACAGGATACAGCCAATGGCGGTAACTTGGGCGAGACCGTCATCATGGTCATCGAAAAAGGAGCGCATGTCGGCGCCCATTCGATATCGGGAGCCGTTCTGGATCCCATTTCGCTGAAAGAACTGATTCCGAACTTCTCTGAACTGGGAGCGCCGGTTAAGACACCGGTGTCATCCGAAACGATGTTGTATTTGACACACGGAGCAAAATTCAAAGTCCCCTGGGTGCCTTCCAGCATGCATCACCACGGCTGCTTCATCATTTCGCTCAATGAATTAACAAGTTGGCTCGGCGCGCAACTCGAAGCCAAGGGCTGCGAGATATTCGCCGGTACGGCGGGCGCAAAACTGCTCTTCGAAGGCAGCAAGGTTAGCGGCGTGCAAACTGATGATAAGGGCATCAACAAGGACGGTGAACCCAAGGCCGCGTTTGAGCCAGGAATGAATCTGCGAGCCAAAGTCACGGTGCTTGGTGAAGGCGTGCGCGGTTCGCTCACGAAAACACTAATCAGCAAGTTGAAACTTGACGACAACCGCAATCCGCAAACCTACACGACCGGCGTGAAGGAGTTATGGGAGTTCCCTGCCGGAACCCTGACACCGGGCGCCGTCTACCATACGATGGGGTTTCCCCTCGACCAGCAAACTTTCGGCGGTGGATTTATTTACAGCCTTTCCGACACTGTGATGGCAATTGGACTGGTTGTCGGACTTAACTACCGTAATCCGTTCACCGAGCCGCAAGCGCTTTTCTCTCAGATGAAAATGCATCCATTTATTGCCAAGCTGCTTGAGAAGGGCAAGATGATTCGTTACGGCGCCAAGGCCATTCCGGAAGGCGGATATTGGTCAATCCCCAAGAACTATGGCGATGGTTTCCTGATCACAGGTGACGCTACCGCATTTTTGAATCCGGCTCGCTTGAAGGGAGTTCACCTGGCAATCAAGTCTGGCATGTTGGCAGCGGCGACCATTTTCGCCGCTCTCAAAAAAGGCGACTTCTCTGATGCCGCGCTGTCGCTCTATGATCAGAAATGGCGTTCGTCGCTTATCTATCAGGAACTGTACGGCCAGCGCAATTTTCACCACATGTTTGAGCACGGCGTTTGGTCGGCCCCGGGGTTTGTCGTTAGGCGGCTTCTCCGAGGTCCCGGCGCCTTCCGCAAACGGCCACCGATCATCGAAGATCGCTTCAACATGTGCAAGCTCGCCGACTATTTCGGCGGTTCAGTGCCGAAGCCGGAGCAATGGCGGCCCAAACCGGATGGGAAGTTGGTGATGAATAAACTCGATGCAGTTTATTTCTCCGGCACCCATCATGAGGAGGACCAGCCGTCCCATCTGTTGGTTAGCGACACCGGAATTTGCGCCACCAAGTGCGTGTCAGAATACGGCAATCCCTGTCAGTTTTTCTGCCCGGCTCAGGTCTACGAGATGGAAGATGAAGGCGCAGGATGCAGATTGAAAATCAACGCCTCCAACTGTGTCCATTGCAAGACGTGTGACATAGCTGACCCCTACGGTATCATCACCTGGGCAACGCCCGAAGGCGGTGGCGGCCCCAAGTATGACGGGCTGTAGCAGGCCAGCCGTGCAGCACACTAAGCAACAAGCCTTCTGGCGGCTACTTCAATGGGTACAACTTTATCGACTGTTTGTCGAGGTCGCTTAGTAGTTGCTTTTCGACTCGGAATCGATACTGATTGGTACCGGGTTTGAGAATTGGTTCGTTAACGCCAAAACCAACACTGTACTTGCCCGTTATGGCGTTCGTATAGAAATCGTAAGTGCCGACCTCGCTAACGGAAAATATCAGGGCGGAGTGCTGATGCTTCCAGGTGCTTTCAGGGAAATATTCCTTGAACAAGAAGCTGTCGTAAGAACCCTGGCCTTGGCCTTCGCCGATCAGTACCGCTGCTTTTACATCCCCTGCTTTCGGCGTAACCTCGACATTATAGTAGGCACTGTCTTCCAGAATCCGTATCTGAAATTCGGTCGTTCCTGACTCATAAACGATCTTGCCCCGATTCGGTGCTCCGGCAAGGATACCGGCGCTCGACTGTTTCGACACATAGATCTTGAATTCTGTTTCCAGGGCGACCCAGGTTTTGCCGGTAATAGCGGCAACGGCATCCTGAACTTTCTTCTCCGTCAGCGCTCTCACTTCCGCTTCACTGCCGGAGAGTTGTCGATAGAGTTGGAAGTACTTCTCCCTGCCGATCCCCTCGAAAAGAAACTTGCAGAAGAGACCCGCAACCGGATAGGTGAAGTCAGGATTCTCTTCCCAGCTTCTGAAACTGTCATACGTTAGAAGATCCGCCCATTCACAATTGCCGCTACGGTAGATGTAACCGCCGAGATAAAGCATCACCGCCGCCGTTCGCCCCCACCGTCCACCAAGGAAAGTCGCAGTCCCTTCTTCCATAAATGGTAGCGTAGAGAGTGGCAACGAGTCAATCGCATAGGCAACGAGAAATTGGGCTATCTCATGGTATGGTGGCGAAAATTTACTGATGACTGCGTCAAGGGGCCTGTAGAAGTCACCATGCACCGGCATGCCGGTCAGTTGCTGCACTTCCCCGAAGGACTCGCACAGCACTATGCGGAACTTGGCCCTTTGCAGCTTTGCCATTTTTTCCTCGGAGATGCCGAGCGTCTTGGCAGTTGCCTCGACAAACTGATCAGCGGCGTCGACATTGCTTCGCTCATAGAGCTTCAGATCGCGATAGGTTAGATCAAAGTACTTCCCCGGCACTTGATCCCAGCTCTCGGTGAACACCCGCATTGACGATGTCAACGACGGTTCTACAGTGGCCGTGGTGACGGCATAGTGCGCGTCGGTGTATGTTGTGTCCTTGGTAGTGATTCGGTAATTGATCTTGGCGAAACCGCGATTCATCGTGATGGTATCTATCGCTATTGTGGCCGCACCCGATCTTAATAGGCTGAGATTGCGCAGTAGCGCCGATCCCACTTCCAGCTTGACCGGTACGTCCTTGTACCTGATGCCGAGCTGATCCGCCCAAGTGCGATCAAGCAGCGACCAGTGATTAAGAGCGGACAGGTCATCCCCCGCTTTCAAAGCGTTTACATAGTCATAGAAGAATCGCTGTATCTCCGGTTGGGAGATGTCAGCCGCCGCAAGCTGAGCCCAGAACAGCAAGCATATTGCCAAGATTCGCTTCATGATTTCTCCTCTATCTATTTGTACCTACCTACTGAATATTCGACTGAACCGGTTGGAAGCTTTATCACGCCTACCGACGGAGTGGCGTTTCATTTCGAATCATGGATTATAAAACCCAAGCCGTGGCAAAATCCAAAATTTCTTGCGCCATTTGCAACTCGGGATGGGCACATCGGTTTGAGCTTTGAGTTGCGGCTCGGTCGCTATATGCGGACGTACACATCTCCATCGACTATCTCAACGTCGTACGTCTCGATCTTGACGCCGGGAGCATCCAACGACTCACCGGTGATCACGTTCAATCGCCAACCGTGCAACGGGCAGGTCACAATCTCGCCGTCAAGCGCCCCACCCTCGAAACTGGCGCCTTGGTGCGGACAGATATCTTCAACCGCAGAGAACCTATCACCGACTTTGAACACGGCAACGGGCCGACCACCGATTTCTACGGCCAGTGCCGTATCATCCGGGACATCGTCGGCCGAACACACCTTCACGAAGTCATCCATGACGACACAATTATGGGAATGGAAATGAAAAAGTCAAGCTGAACTGCTCGATCCGTTTCAACCACCTACAGCACTTCCAGCAACTGCTCGGCATGCGCTTCGGTATCGACCTTGGTGATGACTTCCGCAACCTTGCCGTCCTCTCCGATGACGAACGTTGTGCGCGCAATCCCCATCGCCTTCTTACCATACATATTCTTTTCCACCCAGACGCCAAATCGCTCGGCCACTTTGTGATCGGGGTCAGACAGGAGCGGGAAAGGCAGCCTGTATTTGGCGGAGAATTTCTGATGACTCTCCACATCATCCGGCGAAATTCCGTACACGATGATTCCCTGCTTCCCGAGCTTCGCGTAGGAATCCCGAATGGAACATGCTTCTTTGGTGCAACCCGGTGTGTCATCCTTCGGATAGAAGTAGAGCACGACCCGTTTGCCCTTCCACGCAGACGATTTCACAGACGTCCCGTCCGTCTGCCTCAAGGTAAATTCGGGAATCTTGTCTCCCTGCTTCAACATTTGTTCCTCCTCAGTCTTGCGCTTGCTTTTCCATTCAAAACTTCAGAACCGAGATCATCAGCAGCTTGTTCCCAGTTGGGGCTATCTAACAGATACGTAAGCCGTTAGGAATGCGGGAGAATGAAAGTTTTATTTGATTTGTAACGGGGCTTTGCGTAGTCATTTTGATATGATGAAGGAACTTCGGGATATCTTCCGCGACGTTTATATCAAAGAGCGAAAACTGAATCTGCTTTATGGCATTCTGATAGAGGCGGGGA
>CAIYYT010000141.1 GCA_903930455.1 uncultured bacterium
CCCATTTTGACACAAAGTCGTTCGAGATGATGGCGGGTAATCGTGCCGATATCGTCCGGCACTTCGCGCAGCGCCGGTAGAGTGATCGTAAAGACATTGATGCGGAAATAGAGGTCATGGCGGAAACGTCCCTGTTTGATCTCGTCTTGCAGATTGCGATTGGTGGCGCAGATCAGCCGGAAATCGACGTCGATATTGTGATCACCGCCGACCCGCTCGATCTTGCGCTCTTCCAACACGCGCAACAGTTTGGCCTGCAGCGCCGGAGGCATTTCGGCGATTTCGTCGAGAAACAACGTTCCCCCCGACGCTTGCTCGAATTTGCCAATCCGTCGTTGGGTCGCACCGGTAAAAGCGCCTTTTTCGTGGCCGAACATTTCGGATTCGAGCAACTCACGCGGTACGGCAGCGGCATTAACCGCTACAAACGGTTTGTCGCGACGGTCGCTTTTGAGATGAATGAGATTGGCCGCGACCTCTTTACCCGTACCGGATTCGCCGAGCAGCAACACGGCTGAATCGGTGCAACAAACGGCGTCAATCTGGGCACGGACCTCGGTCATCAAAGCTGAGTCACCGATAAGCGCATACCGGTTGAGTAGGTTTTGCTCCTCATACCGTAACTTGCGGCTCAGCAAAGTTAGGCGTAGCGCGTTGGTAATTGTGATCTCGACCTTCTCGGGACTGACCGGCTTTTCCAGAAAATCGACCGCGCCAAGTTTGATCGCCTGCACGGCATCGGAGAGAGTGGCTTCGCCGGAGATCATCACGACTGTTTGATTGGGAAATCGTTGTCGGATGTCTTGCAGGATGTCTATGCCGGTGCCATCGGGAAGCGCCAAGTCAAGAAGCGCCAGATCAATGTTGGCATTATTCAATTTGGTGGCTTCGGAGACACTTCCAGCGGTGATAATATCAAAGCCACTGTCGCGCAGGTAACCCGCTAGAGTCATACGGATGCGAGCATCATCATCAACAAGAAGCAGTCTGGCTTTGGGCATCTTACTTTCGCTCCCAGGGGAGGTGGAAGGTGAACACGGTGCCGCCGGTCGGGTTGACCGCGTAGGTGATATCACCGCCATGATCGACGATAATCCGTCGGCAGATCGCCAGTCCCAGTCCGCTGCCGCGCGCTTTGGTCGTGTACATCGGCGTGAACGGATCCAGACCAGAGGCGACTTTCAGACCATCACCGTCATCCACAATCTCGAAATTGACCTTGGTCTCGTCGACAACAATTTTGACCTGAACGACCGAAGCGTTGGCCTCGAAACTGTTGCTGATCAAGTTGAGAAACACCTGTCGAATCTGGCCGCTGTCGCAGTCGAGTTTCGGCAATTGACCATCCACCGAAATATGCAAATGACCAGCGCGTATTTGTTCGGCAAAGGTATCATTAAGATCGTCCACAAGGAGAGAGCCTCGGATTCGCTGGAAGGTCGGCGCGGGGAGTTTGGCGAATTCGACAAAGGCGCCGAGCAACTGTTTCATCCGCATAAGCTCAACCTGGATATTGCGGACGGCATCATCAACGCGTGCCCGGTCAAGCAAACCAGCTTCGGCGGAACGTTGCAAGGCGCTCACGGTCGTACTGACTGGCATCAGGAAATTTTTGATCTCATGCGCCGTCTGCCTCGCAAACATCTGCCAGGCGGCCACCTGTTCGGAGCGGCGGAGTTTGATCTCGGTCGATTTAAGATCATCGGTCAGCCGGTTGATACCTGCCGCCAGATCTCCTATTTCATCATCGGCGAAATAGATAATCTTCTGCGGCACCGCGCCGGATGCAATCTGTCGCGCTGCCTGCGACATCTCTATGACCGGACGCGATATCGAGCGGGAATAGAAATATCCGAGCAGAAGAGAGAGTATCAAAGCTGACAATGCCAAAAGCGCGAAGATGCGCACCAACCGTGATTTGCCGGCGGTCAGATCGCTCTGGTCGAACAAATAGACAACTGCCGCCACTACACTGCCATCCAAGCCCATAATCTGTGTCTGGCGGGCAAGGAAGTTCTGATCACCGATTGATATCTTCCAGACCGTCTCTTCAGACTTTGCCAGCGACAACTGTCGGACTTTAGGCAGCAGCAGAGAGTCGGCATTTGCAAAGAGTGTTCTGCCATTGGCGGTCACCAGAAGCGCCGCCATGCCTGAGCGCTCCAGACGATAATTGCCAGCCATCGTCGTCAGCATCCGGCCGATCATCAGTTCGGCGATTGGTTCATCGCGATAGAATACCGGCACCGTGACAATAGCCGCCACGGAGTTCTCGCCGTCAGCGGAGAGTTTGACCAGACCGGTAGAACCCGACTGCAAGCCGCTCGCACTCTGCGGGAAGCGATAACCGGAAATAACATCCGAAAGCCCATCCTCGTAAGCTTTGAATACCCCCTGTGATTCCTTTACGCGTATCAGCGCAAACTGATATTCACCGGCAGCAATTTTGTGTTCGAGGTATCCGGTCAGATCGGTTTCGCGCTTGGGGAGATCGAGCACGTCAATCAGGAAGTCCTTGTCCTGTGCAAGATCATTCGCCTCTTTTTCGAGTATTGATAGCTGGTCTTCCATATAGCTGCGAAACGCCAAGACGGCGATATCGGACTTTTCGGTAAATGCCGTTTCGGTGTTGTGATCGACAAAGAGATAAAGCAGAAATGAGATCAGGAACAGCGGCACGACAGAGGCGAGCACAAATCCGGAAATCAGTTTGGTTGCGAGTTTCATAGCTATTTTGCTCTGTAGAAATTGGTGATCGCAAATCGACCGGAACGGTCGGGAATGTTGTGGACATTGTCTCGTACGAGTGCAATCAGTTCCATCCTGCCAAGCGGGATAAAGCGGCATTCACGCGACAACCAAGTTTGCAGCACCTGCTCGCAGACGGATGACAAGGAATCGGCATCACGACACGAGTCGGGCAGACTCTCTCGCTGCAGCCAGCCATGACTTATGCAGTTCATAAAGAACTGACTACGGGCGCCGCGCAACATTTCGTCTGCTGATACTGCAACTGGTTGGGCACTATGCAATAGCTTGATGCCAATGCTATCACCATCGCTACCAAACGATAACTTGCCACCGCAATTCTGCAATTCATGCTCCAGTTTTCCGATCAGACCGGGAAGCATCGGCGACTCGAAGTTGCAGCGTCGCGATGGCAACGTTGCTTTCACCTGATCAAATAGCGCACGAGCTTTCTCTTTGTTGCGTGGGAATCCCCGATTCACCAGACTAGTGTCAATCAAAAGCGTTGGAAGCTCGGCTTGGCCGACAAACTGGTCTTTAAGACAGTAACTTAGCGCACAGGTATAGAGGTCATTGTCGGGCAGATTGCTGAGAAAAAACCACTCAACATAGTTACCGGTCGGCTCGATGCGATATGAACATCTGGCATTGTCGGCGACTTCCGTTTCCGGTACGATAAGCACGTCGATCTTGCCGATAGCCAGGTCAATCTCGGCCTCGGAGAGCTTGTGATAGTAACGATAGTCGGCGACAATCGGCAGCCGACTAATTGTATCTGGCGGCAGAGTGAAAGTATACTCATCGGCAAGAATTGCCGGCATGCCAACCCGGATCGTGCGGTCGGCGACTTGCGTGGTGTCCAAGTATATCGAGAAGATTGGTTTCGTGATTGACCTGAGCTTGTCGAATAACGGCAGCGCCAGAGATTCACTGACCACAACTTGATCGGCGGTTGTGGCGACCGCATAATCGCCGACAATCTGGCCGTCGGTGGACACGCCAATACGAAAATCGGCATTGACCACGAATGGCGTATCAATCCAGAGGTAGACACGCCCGTTGTCGATTCGCAGCAGTTGGGCTGTGGTGGAATAATACGGATCGCTCCGGCGCGTGGAGTCACTCTGACAGAACGCAACAGCATAGAGCAGAGTGATTGAAACCAGAGCCAGAGATAAGAGGACAATTGTTCGTCGCATGCTGTAAGCCAACACGGCTGCCGCGATTTGCCTTGGAAGTTGTGAGTAACAGGGGCGAAAGCCCACCCGCGTCGACAGCCACCAGTGAGATTTGCGATTTTCGCCGAGTATGTCAACTACTTTCGGGAGGCTGCAACATCTTTTCCTTTGCCGGTTGCTCGACCTGGGGTCTTAGGTGTGACCGGTAGGAGTTATTCCTCGCCCCCATTTCCCATTTGCCGCTCGAAGGACTGGCGGACCAGTCCCATAATATATGGCAGTTCTTCCGACGAGGTGAAACCCACTTCCACATCACCATTACCCCAGCGGCCAACACCAGTAACGTCCTTGCAAAAGCCGCGCGGATCGGCAATGTCAGCGAATGGCATATTCAGCGATAGACGCAACCGTTTTGCCTGCGGCACCACATCGACAAAGTTGGTCTCGGCCTTGTAGGCCACATAGAGCTTGAGAAATTCCTCGCTGACTACGGGATCAAGCGCCAACACTTCCTTGCGAAACGCTTCGAATAGCACTCGTCCCACACCACTGAGAAGGTGCGGATGATCCTCGATCGAATAGACCGAGGTTAGTCCCATGCGCGGCCGATATGCCTCCAGCACATCGGCGGCCAATTGCGGAGCACACCAGACTGACACCGCAGCCTCGCTCAAGCGTAGGGCGCGGACCTTGATGGTTTCTTCATTCCAATGCTCAAGCTGACCTAAACCTTGATTTAGTCTGATCGGGCTTTCCTTGAAGCCGCCCTGCATATCGCGCTTCTCGACAAAAGTCCGGTTACTGTATTCCGGGTTATATCCGGTGAGGGTAAGATTGCCGAGGGTATGGAGCCAGGTTTCGCGGACACGCTTCCATTCTGCCCCCAGCGCTTCCTTCCACGATTTGCATAGATTTTCGTCCTGAGGCAGTATATGCTCGATTGTATATTCGGCCACCTCCACGCGCTCCTTTCGCCCGTGGTTTTCCAGCCTCCTCAACCAATAACTGCGGCTCCTAAAAACGTAAAGATTGCGCACCTGTAGCTCCCGCTTGAACTCTTCATCGTTTGGGAAGCGTCGATAGGAAGGCAACAGAAGCAGGTGAGCCTGGATGCTTTCGAGATAGCGATCTTTTTTCAGAACCTTTGTGAAGGTCGCAAAGGTCTTGTTGAGAGAGTTGGTAGGGATGTTACAGATGGCCCGGCGGAAGACATACGCCTCAACTAACCGCACTGCCGCCGCAAAATCCTGCTTCGATAACATGTCCCCGGCATAATCGTGATACAACTCCAACAGGAATGGATAGGCCACGTCAACCTTCAGCTCGCGCAGGTCGTGAAAGGCGAGCTTCAGATCACGATCGGGTTCGACCCCCAGCGCCATGGCGCAAAAATAGCGCGCAAAGGCTCGAATGTCGGCCACCAATGCCTCCACTCCTGCCCCCGCCACTTTTGGGGAACGGGCGTGAGCCTTGAACGCGTCGTACACAGCGTCCAATCTTGGAATATCGCCGGTCTTAAGCGTCAAATAATGGCGCATGAAGTTATCGAAGTGAGTGCCGTATGCCACCTGCCCAAAATCCAGTTCCATAGGCCGCCAGTAGTTCTCATAGAGGCGGGTTTGTAGTTCCGGTTCCAGCCCCATCAGAATGAAGTTGCGAATCAAGTCGGCCTGGGTCAACTCCCGACCGGTGGAGTTCATGCTCTCAAAGATCAACTGCGGATTGTCCTGGTCCCGGCTCAGCGCGATGTCCACCACCATCAGCTTGGCGATACCTTTGCACAGTGCGGTCAGGTCGCCTTTACAGTCGTCAATCCAGGCTTCGAAGAGTTCATGGTTCTCCGTGATGCGCCGTGAATAATCTTTAGGCCGCTCGTTTCCTGCGACAACGGCAATGAGCGAGTCGCGGTCGGTCTGAGAGAGAATGAGTTTGTAATGCCGCTCGCCTTCTTCTTCCGGGTTAATGAGGTAGTAATTACGGAGCTTGCGCGGTGAAAAGCCGTCCACGGGCTCCCGGCCTTCCTCGGGGAGATTCTCCAGCGCCTTGGCCACTGCAGCAATCAGCAGCGCCATCGTGGTCAGACGTTGCTGACCATCGATGACCAGCAGGGGCGACTGACTCGTCACCTGATACAGCCCCTTCTCTATATACACGAGGGAGCCGACAAAATGGGCCGAAACTCTATCGTTGCTACCAGTGCGCAGAATGTCGTCCCAGAGTTGCCGACACTCCCGCTCCGTCCATGAATAAGTGCGCTGGTAGATGGGGATGACAAACTGTGGCGACTTCTTGATGAAGTCCAAAAACTTTGCTTCTGTGGCTTTCATGCTTAGGTCTCCTCAGGAACGGCGATGTCCAGGGGCGAAATGCTCCCCCGCGTCGACAGCCACCAGTGAGATTTGCGATTTTCGCCGAGTATGTCAACTACTTTCGGGGGGTTGCAGCATCTTTTCCGGGGCTGTGGCTCGTGTAGGACTCACGACCGATGCACCTTTGCGCAGTCAATTTTGGGTACGCTTCAATAACGTGCCGATTCTTGGAAGCAACTATACGTACCGAATAAATGGAAAGGTCTGATTGTAACAGGCGGGAGACTCTGCAAAGCTGTCCAATAACACCTCACGGTGTTCCTCAGCACCTTCGCCTCATTTTTTCAGTCTAAGGCTCCGGTTTATCTGCTCATGGATCGTTTCGCTCCGCACCAACACATACTCCTGATACTGGCATGGCGCGTCGATACCGTAGATGTTCATGTGGATTGGGCGAAGATTGTTCCCCTTGAACATACGTAATAACATGTCCGGTGATATTGCCGTGTCAATTATCTGTCTGAGTCCCGGCGCATTCAGCATTATGAAATTCTGATAGTCTTCCGCCGGAAGA
>CAIYYT010000142.1 GCA_903930455.1 uncultured bacterium
CGGTGCCCCATCTACCCTTGATGGGTCTCGTATGTCTTCCGTTGCGATCGTCTTCGATTTGGGTCAAACCTGTCATGACGAAAGCTTCGCAAGAACAGTTAACGCCGTCAACTGGAACCCAGGAATAGAGCGTATCGTGACAACCGCGAGTCCGATCGACCTCGCTACAGTAGCGGACGTTTGCGATGTCGGTGACTTTATGGAGGAGCGTCCCCTTTTCCCCGCAACCCGTTCCGGCTCTTCGGCGATTTGACGGATGACTTGATCCTGTCGTTGCCGTACGTGTTTGCCCTATAGGGAAACATCGTTCGCCCGTACATGCTGCCATCCCATTCCCCTCTTGAGAGGGGATTAAGGGGTGTGTCTTCGGCGCGATACGACTATCAAAACACGATCGGGAACCCGGGGTCAAACAGGCCAACCATCCGCCTGCGGGAGCTTACGGCCTAGGCCCGCTTGTTCTTTGACATTCTGAATATTGCAGCTTATCGTGCAACCTACGGACGTGGCCTAATGCCTTGTCTGTGAATTGGTTACGAGTCCGTCTCCGTCTGTGAAGATTCCTTCATCGATTCCTCGACATAGGCTTCCACGAGCTCTCGGATGATCCGGGACATTTTGCCTTAGCTTTTTGGTGATCTTTCCGGTATTATTTTAAGTTATGCTACGCTTTGTTGATCTTTGTGAGATCGTGGTCAGGTCTGGCGCTGGCGGACCCGGCAAGGTCAGCTTCCGACACGAGAAGTATGTCCCGAAAGGCGGTCCCGACGGCGGTGATGGTGGTAAAGGCGGCGACGTTGTTTTCGTCGTCGACTCCAACCTGAACACCTTGCGTGACTTTACGCACCGCAAACTGTTCCATGCCAGAAGTGGCGATCCGGGTAGCATAGCACTTCGCAGCGGTTTGGGCGGGGCAGATTTGCGAATCAAGGTGCCGCCAGGCACTATCGTACGTGATCGTGACACCGAAGACATTCTCTGTGATCTCGCTACTGAAGGCGAAGAGTTCATTGTTTGTCGCGGCGGGATCGGGGGACGCGGCAATAATCACTTCAAATCGCCGACCAATCAGATTCCGCGTTACGCCGACCCGGGACGCCCCGGCATTGAGAAGCAACTGATTCTTGAACTTAAGCTGGTTGCTGACGTCGGTCTGGTTGGCTATCCCAATGCAGGCAAATCAACATTCCTGGCGGCGATATCGGACGCGAAACCCAAAATTGCGTCCTACCCCTTCACTACCCTGACTCCGAACCTTGGGGTCGTTCACAGTGCCAAACACAAATCCTTTACGGTGGCCGATATCCCGGGCATTATCGAAGGAGCGCACAAAGGCAAGGGGTTGGGATTCCAGTTTCTACGTCATATCCAACGAGTGCGAG
Source organism: uncultured bacterium (assembly GCA_903930455.1). GTDB lineage: Bacteria > Zixibacteria > MSB-5A5 > CAIYYT01 > CAIYYT01 > CAIYYT01. Next base: position 1,383 of record CAIYYT010000142.1, read on the forward strand.
TACTCTGCTTTGTTCTCGATGCTTCGGACAAGAACTACGAACGTCATTTTGCCTCTCTGAAGGAGGAATTGGGCGCGTATGATCCAACGCTGTTGAATCGTGCCGAAGTCGTACTGCTTAACAAGATCGACACTCTAACGCCGAAAAAGCTGGAGCAACTGAAGCGGTCGATTGATCGGAACACGCTGCCGATTTCGGCACTTGAGAAGACCAACATCCCTGCTGCTGCCAGACGCCTCTGGAAGAAGCTTGAGGAGACAAAGAAAGCCGGCTATGTCTCACTCTGACGACTCTCGACTCTACTGGTTCGCATTACAGACCGTACCCAATATCGGCTCAGTGCGTTATACCGTGTTGGTCAAACGCTTTGGCTCACCTCAGGTAGCGCTGGAAGCATCGATTGCCGAACTGAAACGGATTCCCGATTTCGGTGAAAAGGTTGTCGAGTCCCTCAAGACACAAGTCGATTGGGAAGAGGCTGAGAAGCAGCTTGCCACCCTCGACAAATCGGGTGCGCTGATGATTACGATTTTGGATGACGCCTATCCGGAGCCACTCAAGCGGATCTATGCTCCGCCCCCGTTCCTGCTGATCAGAGGTGACCTGACCGCCGCCGATGAAGATGCTGTTGCGATTGTCGGTAGCCGTGTTTGCACCGCTTATGGCAGGCAAATCGCCGAACAACTGGCTCGTGGTCTCGTGGATGTTGGAATGACTGTTGTCTCGGGACTGGCAAGAGGAATTGACTCTTGCGCTCATCAGGGTGCTTTGAAAGCTGGTGGCAGGACCATCGCCGTGCTCGGATGCGGGCTGGACATCATCTACCCGCCTGAGAACGAAAAACTGTACAACGAAATATCTGCTTCCGGCGCAGTTGTCACAGAATTTCCTTTTGGATTGAAACCGGACAAATTCAATTTTCCCACTCGCAACCGTATCATTTCTGGTTTGTCAAAAGGTGTCGTGGTGGTTGAAGCAAGCAGAATGTCGGGAGCGTTGCTCACGGTACAGCATGCCATTGACCAGAATCGCGAGGTCTTTGCCGTACCGGGGAACATCAATTCGGCAGCCTCCGCCGGTACTAACGAACTGTTGAAACAGGGCGCAATACCTGTCACTTCACCGGCAGATGTGTTGCTCGCGTTGGGGTATCACCCCGACCACAAGCTGGAGGTGAAAGCCCGACCGCTGCCGGAGCTTCCAGACAATGAGTTGGCTGTATATAAATCACTGAGTGGTCAGCCGCAACAGATCGACGCGCTTTCGCAGCGACTCAGCAAGCCGGTTTCCGAGGTGCTTTCATCTCTTTTCAGTTTGGAAATGGCGGGATTAGTCCGACAACTACCGGGGAAACTTTTTTTGCGTGAATCGTAAAAGGATTTGAACTTGGCTTCTAAAACGGTTAAGATTGCCAATAAGTTAGGGTTACACGCGCGTCCTTCGGCCCGAGTGGTTCAGACGGCTGCCAAGTATAAGTCGGAAATCACGCTTGAGAAGGACGGGCTGGAGGTGAACGGGAAGTCGATAATGGGGGTTATGATGCTGGCGGCAGAAATGGGTTCCGATATCAAGATAACGGCCCGTGGCGATGATGAAGAGGAAGCAGTCAAAGCGCTTGCCGAAGTGATCGGGTCGAAATTTGAGTAGTATGAGCCGATTGTTGACTTGCGCTTCAGGATCAAGAGATAGATGAAACCAGACATCAAGACGAAGGAACTTTCTCTCAAGGGGCTCGTGGCATCGCCGGGCATTGCTATTGGCAAGTGCTTTTCGCATCACGCGGACGGTTACACAATTAACCGGATAGAGATTCCCAAAACGCAGGTGGAAGCGGAAATCGCCCGGCTGAAACACGCTCTGGAACTTGCCGTCAGTGATCTCGAACAGATTCGTGGCGAGGCTGATCGCACCGTGGGCCCACAATTGTCCAAGATTTTCGAGGCGCAGCTACTCATTCTCGAAGATGCCGAGTTCTTCCGTCAAGTCGCCGATGACATAGCGCGACAGCACCTCAACGCCGAATATGTTTACCATCGCCATTTGCAACAGACGCTGAAGTCGTTGCGCAACTCGCGCGACAGCTACCTGCGCGACATGGCCCATGATATCAACGCTACTGCCGCCAAGGTGTTCAGCCATTTGGTCGGCGGTCGCTCCAACAAGCTGGTTGACAACAAACACCGCATCGCCTTGGCGGAAGATTTTTCTCCGGGCGAAGTTGTGCTGATGAACAAGTATCATATCCCCGGTTTCGCCACCCAGCTCGGCGGGCCGACTTCGCACATGGTGCTGATTGCCAAGTCACTCGCCATTCCGGGTGTTGTGGGTGTCGGTAATTTGCTTAGGAAATGCCCCGACGATGCGATGGTGATCATTGATGGCGACAACGGTCTGGTCATCGTTAATCCTACGACCAAGACTCTTGCACATTATCGGGAGGAACACAGACGTCATCGTGGAGTCACTTCAAGGCAGTTGAAATCAATTGCGCGACTCCCTTCGACCACAACCGACGGTCGGGGGATTGCCGTCATGGTCAATTTGGAGATTCCCTCAGACCTTGATCAGACACTCGCTGCGTGCAAAATCGGTGTCGGACTTTATCGCACCGAGTTCTTCTACCTGAGCACGATGGCCTTTCCATCGGAGGAAGAACAAACCAAGCAGTACCATGATATTGCGCGGACGTTTTTTCCCAATCAGGTTGTGATGCGGACGTTTGATCTTGGCTCCGACAAGATTGTCGGTGACCTGCGCAATACCGATGAAGTCAATCCGGCGCTCGGCTGGCGTGGAATCCGTCTGGATTTGGATATACCGGATATCTTCAAGGCGCAACTGCGCGCGTTGCTCAAGGCGTCGGAGTTTCGCAATGTCCGAATCATGTTGCCGATGGTCTCAGCGATGTCGGAAGTCAACCGCACAAAAAAGCTCATTCATGCGGCGATGGTTGAACTGCAAAGCGAAGGAGTGGTTTTCGACGAAGACATCGAAATCGGCATCATGATTGAGGTTCCGTCGGCAGCAATTATGGCACACGAACTGGCCAAACACGTTGATTTCTTGTCGATCGGCACGAATGATCTAATCCAATACACGTTGGCGGTCGATCGCGGCAACAAGAGAGTAACCTCGCTGTATCGCCAATTTCATCCGGCCGTCTTGCGGCTGATCAAGATGACGATCGAGGCTGGCGCTGCGAACGAAATCGATGTGTCAATGTGTGGTGAGATGGCGGGCAATCGACTGGCGCTGCCACTACTGGTTGGTATGGGACTGACCACGTTTTCCGTTGCTCCGACGCGCGTCCCCGAGGTTAAGAAGATTATAGCCAGTCTCAGTTATGAGGAATGCCGGCAGTTGGCCGAAAAGGTGATGACAATCCCGACAGCCGACAGGGTGGAAGCGGCGCTGCAGGAATGGTGCGCCACTCATGTTGGTCAGATAGGAATGGAGGACTAAATGGAACTAACGCCCCAGCAAATCAAGAAGCTTGACCCTGCAGACATGTACACG
>CAIYYT010000143.1 GCA_903930455.1 uncultured bacterium
GACGATAGCAGCATGTTGTCTGTATTTGTTGACACCACTGTTGCCGCCACATAGATTCACGCGGTGTTCGACAAACGTATCATCGGCATTGACTACGGGCGCAGGCGAATTGGCGTGGCCTACTCCGACCCGCTGCGGATTACCGCCCAGCCGCTGACGACTGTCTTGCTGAAGACGGAGGTTGAGGCGGTCAATAGAGTCTGCGAAGTACTGGCAAAAGAGGACGTAGAGTTGGTCGTGGTTGGGCTGCCGGTGTCGCTGTCCGGGGAAACCGGCGGGCAGATGGCGGATGAGATTCGCAAGTTCGCCGCCGGGTTGGAAAAACGGGGTTATCGTGTGGTATTCGAGGATGAACGGTTTACGTCCGCCGAGGCGATGGCGACAATGCGCCTCGCCGGCAAGAGGGAAAAGCAGATGCGTGGCAAGACCGATGTGATTGCGGCACAGTTAATTCTGCAGGGATACCTTGACTCCTTACCCAAGTGATCGCCCATGAAATGGCTACTCTTAGTCCTGTACTGGTTCGTGACGACGATACTCGTCTTTGCACTAATTCCTTTGCTGGCTGTCGTGTGGGTGGCTGAAGTGGTCTTGAGTGGTTCGCTTCTGAAACGACTGCTGCTAGTCATCCTCGTGATCCTGGTCGTAGTATCGTTTGTCGGATATCAACAGGTCAATCGGAAGATCGGTGATTCTCAGAAAGATTATGTTGTGCTGGTGCATCCCCGCGATAACGCTACCGATTTGTACGCGCGGCTTGTCGAAGTCGGATTGCCTGTCAATCGATGGTTGTACAGGTGGTATATGCGTCAGACCAAAGTTGATCGACAACTCAAGCCGGGGCGCTATCACATCAAAGGAGGACAAACTCATTACCAGCTTGTTTTGGCATTTCGTGATGGCAAACCGGAACTGAGCAAGGTCACGATCCCGGAGGGGTGGACGATACGGCAGATGATACCGGTCATAGCTCACGAGATACCTACCGATTCCGCTGAACTGGCGCGTTTGCTCGCCGACCAGAACTACTTCCGGGGTTTCGGCATGGAAGCCCCGGGTTTCGAGGGCTATCTGTTCCCGGAAACCTACTCGTTCTTCCCGTATCAAGACTCGCGCAGTGTTATAGCGGAAATGGTGCGGATGTTCCGCGACAAAATTACGCCGGAGATGATCAGGCATGCACAAGAGCTGAAGATGCAACTCAACGAAGTTATCACGCTGGCATCACTGATCGAAGCCGAAGCTGCCGATGGTGCGGAACGGGAGTTAATTTCGTCGGTGTTTCAGAACCGCTTGCGCCTCGGTTGGAAGTTGCAGTGCGATCCGACCGTGATCTATGCGCTGGGGGGCCTTGATCGGCCGCTCCTGCGCAAAGACCTTGAGTACGACTCGCCTTACAACACCTATCTATATTATGGCCTTCCACCGGGACCGATTTGCTCGCCGGGTCTGGCATCGATCAAAGCGGCCTTATATCCAGCGATGACTAACTACACTTACTTTGTCGCCACCGGTTCAGGGCAGCATGTCTTCTCGGCATCGCTGGAGCAGCACAATCGGGCGACCAGCAGAATCAAGCGCAACAGGTAGTAAACTACGAGCGCGACAGCTCGATTGACAATCCTCCGACAAACAGATACCATGCGCGGATGAAGCTGCTCACGTACATCATGCTTTGTCTGATCTGGGGATCAACATGGCTGGCGATCAAGTTGGGTTTGGAAGACGCGCCGCCACTTTGGAGCGCCGCGTTGCGGTTCATACTCGCAGCAGCCTTATTGTACGCAATCAACTATATCGCCAAACAACGGTATCCAATCGGCTGGC
>CAIYYT010000144.1 GCA_903930455.1 uncultured bacterium
CTGGAGAGCCACACGCTCAAACATCTTCAGGCCGTTCGGAACGTCCGTGAGAATGTAATAGCCGTGGGTATCGGTCAAGAAGTGGTTCACTTTGAACCCTTCGCTGATCGTGCCCATCGACTTCAGAGCGTTGATGTCGTTGTCGGTCGTACCAACACGGAGTTCCGTGTCAAGAAGACGCTTAGCAACGAACATCTGGTTCGGCGGCACCACCAACTTGCGTGGCTTCGCAGCGATCAACAGACCACGCTCGTCGGTCCAAGCCGCGATCTGAATGGTAGCCGCTTCAAGCGACGTTTCATTCAAGTCTGGGCTGGTCGAGAAGGTGTTGCTGTTGGTCGCGCCGCTGACAAGCGGATGCGCCGTCGAGAACAAGGGGACGCCATCACCACCGTTGAAAGAGGTGCTGAAGCCGTTGTTGATAACAGCCGCCGCCTTGTACTGCTTGGTGTACGCCATAGCACGAGCGAGTGCCTTGGTGTAACGCTTCGACAGTGAGTCGTACAGGTTGTCTTCAATCGCTTCTTCCGTGATGGAGAAGCCCAGAGCGATGGTCTCGTGGTTGTAACGAGCGGTCCATGCTTCCTGCGCATTGTCATACGCAATCGACTGACCTTCGTTCTTCACCGGAGCCGCCGAGAAGCCCGAGAGCTTCGTTTCTTCTTCAAACGAACGCTCAGAGGTCTCGACCTCAAACAGTTCTTTATGTTCTTCACCGTAAGAAGCGTACTCAAGACCGAACAACGCATTCAGGCCGGGAAGTAGTTCTTTAAGGAGTTGTGCGCGTGAAATAGCCATTTGTCATTTCTCCTTAAACGCCGGTAGCGTTCATGTAGCTGTGATAACCGAAGTTCCACGTCACATACGCTTCAGCGTACCCGACGAACGTAACCGTAGCTCCGGTTGGAATCGTAGTGTTCGCCGCCGTGGTGACAACACCAGTAGAGGTAACATACCCAGTAACCGTAGCGTAGTCTCCGGGCATCGCGCCCGAACCCGTCACGTTGTAGACCACCTGCATGCCCGGACTAATCGCGAGACCCGCAGAAGCCGTGAACGTGGTCGCAGCGGACGAACCCGTACCAACCACAGCCGATACTGAAACCGCCGTCTCCGACACAAGCTGAACAACACGGAACGGACTTGCGCCCGTGGTCCGAAGGTTACCCGATACCGTGCTGGAAACAGTAGGTGCAATGCCCGTAAGGCACATGGCCGAATCACCCGTGGCCGTGCTGCCGGTGTTACCCGTCACTAGCGACAAGTTAGTACCAACGAAGGACGGTGAGATGTAGCCGTTAGTGGCGCAAGTGTTGATCGCGGTCGTGACCGGCTGAACGCCAATCGCAGCTTTGAACACCGCTTGCGGGTCGTCAACGACGTAGCCAACCGCGTCCTGCGCGATGGTGGCACCCTGCCAGTACTGCCAACGGTTCTTGCCGTAGATCGGACCGGCAGTCGTGGAGTACTCCGCACCGACGAACACGCCGATAGTACCCGCCACAACAGCAGGGGTCGCCGCCGTTGCCGCAGAGTAGTTCAGCAGACCTGCTGCCAACTGAACAACGTCACCGTTGAACATGCTGGTAGCGTATGCCTCCTTGATGGGGATCATTCGGGTCGAACCCGAGTAGACCCGACCACCAACGAGATTTACGGGCTTAAGCCCATAGAAACCCGAAATAGTTGGATAAGCCATTGAAGACTCCTAAAAGTTATTTGCCACGTCCAAAAGAGATCTGCGATTTCTTTTCAGCGAACATATCCATGTTCGATCGCTTATCTTTTTGGGACAACATATTGTTATCGACAGCCTCCAATTGACGCTGTGCTAAGTCTTGGAAGTATTTCCGCCGAGACTCAACAAGTTCTTCTGGGGCTTTGCAAAGCAATAGACCACCAATCTCCACACCATCCGGATACCGGCTGTTGGGATTGTTGTCACGCTGATGCATGATTTCCGGAACATCAGCAGCCTTCACAGGCTCCCAACCTTCGCGGAACATCGTAGAGACATTAGTCGGATCATTCTGACCCATCACGCTTGTACGGATGTACTTGAAAGCCCATCCGGGAACGGGATTAGGATCAGGGAGAATCGACGCAGGACTCCAAGTCATTTTTCGCTTGGACGCTTCACGATCTTCCAGTGTACGAGTCAGACGATTTTCAGCCATTGTTGTTCTCCAGTTTAATTTTCTCACGGGCATACGCTTCCGGTGTCAGACCGAGTCTTTTAGCAATTGCGGCTTCGGAGGCCGTAATACGAATCTGACGGGGAGCAGTTGACCGTGTAGCAGGGGCCACAACAGTGCTGTTATTTTTGCGCGGAGCCGGTGGCTCGTCGTTGTCTTGCACTTCACCGAAGTTTTCGGGGAAGCGTTTTCTTATCGTCTTATCGACTCGTTCATAGTAGTCGTCGCTTGTCGGATCGACTCCTGAACGGACCAATTTCTCATGCAGTCCCAACGCGAGGGCGGTCATCTCCTCATCTTTTCCAAACCATTGATTCTGCTTCTGCCACGCGGCGGCTTTTGGGTCCGCTTGCGGCTGCTGATAGGTTCGGGGCTGTTCCTGTTGTTGCTGTTGTACTCTAGATTCTTTTTCCTGTAAAGGACGTTGAATCTCTTGAATATCCTTCAGCTTCATCTTGGTATCGGCTAGCGCTTCCTGCGCGGCTACAATAGCGTCGGAGTCATTCGCCTCAATTGCCGCCTTCAGACGCTCCTTAACACGACCCACTTCTTCCGTGACATTCTTCGCAGTCTCTTGAACAAAAAATCGCGTATCAGACGTAAGTCTTTGTTTTAACTGTTTATTTTCTTCAAAGGTCTGCTGAGCAAAACGAAGAGCTTCTTCCCGTTCACGACCGGCGGCTTCCTTAGCCCGACGTTCGTCGTGGTAGACCTTTTTCATCTGCTTGATACGGGTCTGAACCTTTTCGGAGTATTCCTCAAGGTCATCCTTCTCAATTTCCTCCACAAGTTCTTTGGGGAGGGGGGCGCGGTTTCGATCCTCCGGGGGAGTATCGTCCACAATATTCAACTTAAACTCTTCGTTTTCTTCAGTCATATAGGCTCCTTAACCTGCGCGACCGATGCCACGGGGATCCTCAACGGTCCCGTCAACACTGTCATCGTTGATGATTCGCCACTCTGTGCCGTGGATCTTGATGCGAGTACCGCTGTAAGCCCGGACAACCACGAAGTCGCCGACCTTGCACCACGGACCCGATGGGAAACGTGTCGGATCTTTGTAGGCATCGGGGCCGATCTTGGCGACAAAAAGCACGATCGTGGTCTGTTCTTCGACCCGAACGGCTTCTGAAGACTTGATAATTCCCGACTCGCCAAACTCTTCCTCGACCTTGGGCACCATGCACAGCAATTTGAACCCTGACGGGTCCGGTAATTGCTTTGCCTTGCGCTCTGCTTCAGTCAATGTCTTATCGACATTAATGTCACTCATCGTCTTGCAACTCCTCGTCGTTTGCGACCCTTCGGGCCGTTTGTTTGATCAACTCAATCGCATAATCAAACCCTTGAATAAGACCGAGTGAACGGTAGTATTCCTGCTCAAATGACACGCCTATTAAGATGTGCCCTATGATCCGTTCGCGCTGCTGTTGAAGTTTCTTGTTGAGAAACTCTGCTGCGGTATCTGTATTCATTCACTACCCCCATCCTCGCTTGGTTGATCGTCTGTTTGCTGTGCATCGCTCTCCATCTGAGAGATGTCCAGATTGTGCTGTGCTTTCTTGTGCGCTACATCTGCACCCGTCTTGACGACATCGTGCATATGTTTAGACGTACTAAGCTCATGTGCATCCGCACGAGTTGCTATATCGGCGATATGTTTAGACGAGTCGAGGGCATATTTATCTGTGGTCTGCGCTAGGTTGGCAACATGAGCCATCTGACGATGCTTAATGTCAGCACCTAACTTGACACCTTCCAACTGCACCATGGTCTGAAGCTCCATCTCCTTAAGCTTCAACTCATCCGCGCGACCTGCCGCATCCATGATGTCTTTCTTGTTCTTGCGTTGCTGCTCTGCTTGTGCGATCTGCGCTGCCGCTTGAGCCTGTTGCGCCTTGATCTGCACTTCCTGCATCGCTACTTGAACCTGCTGCTGCTTGATCTGCAACTCTTGCTGCTGCATCTGGATGAGTGGATCCTGCTGCTGTTGCTGCGCCTGTTGCTGTGATGCTTGCTGCTGGTTCTGCATCTGTAGTTTCTGTGCCGCCTGAGCCAATAGAGAAGCCAATTCAGACTCCGCTTGGGGTGGTAGATACCCAAGGTCATCATCGCTTTCACTATTGCCAGACAGCGCCGCATACGGCGGTGGTGGAAGTGGAGCACCCAACTGTTGCTCGATGTCCAGCCGATACTTCATGGCAACGTGCTCCATGATGTGCGTCATAGCTGCCGCCATGATCTGCTGCGCTTGCGGAGACTGTCCAATTGCCTGTGCCAAAATCGGATCATGAACCATCGCCATATGAACGCCCAAATGGGACGCATGGTCTTGATACATAAACGCTTTGACAGGCTTACCATTCATGATCGCCATGTTCTCCGATACAGGATCCATGGGCTTCATGTCGTCAGCTAATGGAACAATCTTGTTTGCGTTCTTGATGCCAAGAACTTCAATCATTTGCCTGTGAAGAAACGGGAGATCATAGATTTGAGGCGCTTGCTGAGCAAGCTGCATAACTGCTTGATACTGTACGACCCGTTGCGCCATTGTAGAGGCATTAGGGTCAGAAACAGGCAGAACGTCACAACAATCATAATCAGATTGTTTAGCACCTCGTTCACCAACTTCAGGTTCATAGTCATAATCCTCGGGTGTGTTATCTCTAATTATTGCCGCAAGAAGTTTAAATTCCTGTTTCATCGCGTAGTGAATACGCGCTTGAACAGCACTAATTACCTTCATAACCCGCTCAAGAATCGCGAGCGTCGTGCCTACTGGAGCCTGAGACGACATATCCGAAATATTCAACTCAGCA
>CAIYYT010000145.1 GCA_903930455.1 uncultured bacterium
CGGGCGAGTTTCCTGACCAGAAAAGCAGTTTCAAATGACGAGCCCGTCACGCTATATTGTCCCGCATGAAAGCACCTGCTGCGCGTCGGGAGACATTGGTTCTGGTTGCCGGAATCGTTTGGTCGCTGGTTGGACTCACACTTGTTTCTGTCGCGGTCGTCTGGCTGTTCAGTTCGCCACGTTGTGCTTTGATTCTAGCGTTGGTTGGCGCTATCGCGGGATATGCTATCTACCGCTTCGGTTTTTCGCACTTGGCGCGCAGAAATCTGGTTCGCATTTATGCCCAAGCGCCACAGAAAGACAAGGTGTGCGTCTTTGCCTTCCAAAACATCCGCAGCTATCTTTTGATTATCATCATGATGAGCTTGGGCTATGGGCTTAGGCACTCTGGCATGCCAAAAATCTATCTGGCGCCAATCTACATCGCCATAGGACTCGCCTTAATGCTTTCGAGTCTGTTATACTACAACCGATTGCGGGTGGCGGGTTGATGCCCGGCTGCAGTTAGGCAAAACCTTCCTAAATTCCTCCTCAGCACTACCTGAACTTACCGAATAGTGATTGCGTCACTTGAGATGCGTATCTATATTTCAAGGTTGCGTTAGAATTGGAGTTGACTATGACGGCTGGATATATACGGATTAAAGGGGCACGAGAACACAACCTGAAAAATATCGATCTCAACATTCCGCGCGATCGGCTGGTGGTGATTACCGGTCTGTCCGGATCGGGAAAATCGTCGTTGGCGTTTGACACAATTTACGCTGAAGGACAACGTCGGTATGTTGAATCGCTTTCGGCGTACGCGCGACAGTTTTTGGGATTGATGGAAAAGCCCGACATTGATTTTATCGACGGACTCTCGCCGGCGATTTCGATTGAGCAGCGTTCCGCGAGCAAGAATCCCCGCTCGACAGTTGGTACCGTTACCGAAATCTACGACTATTTGCGTTTACTCTTCGCCCGAGCCGGCGAACCACATTGTCATCAGTGCGGTGCGCTGATCGCGCAGCAGACGGTCTCGCAGATTGTCGATGCCGTGATGGCCTATCCTGAGAATGCCCGGATTCACGTATTGGCGCCGCTCGTGCGTGGCCGCAAAGGGGAACATCGCGAAGTGCTGGAGGAAGCCAAGAAAAAGGGCTTTGTACGCGTACGTATCGACGGCGAAGCGCAGGATCTGGAAACCGACATCAAGCTCGACAAGAATAAAAAGCACACGATCGAAATCGTGATCGATCGTTTAGTTGTCAAACCGACGGTCACCACCCGTTTGGCGGATTCGATCGAGACGGCGATCAAACTGTCAGGTGGTATGGTCGGGATTGTGCAAGGCAACGAACCAGCGCGGGCGTTTTCGACCGAGTATGCCTGTCCAAACTGCGACATCTCGTTTGATGAGCTTTCCCCGCGGATGTTCTCGTTTAACTCACCATTTGGCGCCTGCACCGGTTGTCTCGGTCTGGGGCACAAGATGGAAATCGATCCTGATCGCATAGTGCCAAATCCGGACTTATCCATAAACGACGGCGCTATTCATCCCTGGCGATCCGATATGGCAAACTGGTACCGCACTATGCTGCGAGCGGTGGCGGATCATTATGGTTTCAAGTTTACAACGCCGTTCTATCAACTCACGAAAGAACAACAATATGCAGTTCTACACGGGTCGGATTCCGAGTTGGTCTTCAAGTACGAATCGCGCGAGGGTCGGCATACGGGGCAATTCAAGAGCAAGTTCGAAGGCGTGATCCCACATCTGGAGCGACGCTACAAGCAGACCGAATCGGCGGGTGTTCGCAGTTGGATAGAGCAGTATATGTCCATGTCCCCCTGCCAGATCTGCAAAGGGTCACGGCTCAAGCGTGAGGCGTTATCAGTTTTTGTCGGCGGTCAGTCGATCGCCGGTATCACTGCGATGTCGGTCAAGGAAGCGCAAAGGTTTTTTCAGAAGCTTGAGCTTAAGGACAAACAAGCGACTATCGCCAAACAGATACTCAAAGAGGTTCGAGAGCGGCTCGGATTTCTGGTCAATGTCGGACTTGACTACCTGACGCTCAACCGCGTAGCGTCAACACTGTCGGGGGGCGAAGCCCAACGTATTCGATTGGCCACACAGATTGGCTCGCGGTTAGTCGGAGTTTTGTACATTCTCGATGAACCGTCAATCGGATTGCATCAGCGGGACAACGGTCGACTGCTGAACACACTGATTGAACTGCGCGATCTGGGGAATACGGTACTGGTTGTCGAGCACGATCGTGAGACAATTCTGCGCGCCGACTATGTTGTCGATCTCGGTCCCGGCGCCGGCATCCATGGAGGCAAAGTCGTCGCGGCTGGAACGCCAACAGCGATCATGCGCAATCCCAAATCACTCACCGGCCAATACCTGTCCGGTAAAAAGAGTATCCCCATTCCCAAGCGGAGGCGTGACGGCAACGGGAAAGTGTTTTCGATGCGGGGCGCCAGAGGCAACAACCTTAAGAAGATCAACGTCGATATTCCCATCGGCGTGTTCACCTGCGTCACTGGCGTGTCCGGTTCAGGTAAATCGACGCTGATTAACGAAACCCTGTACCGCCTTCTCTCCAAGCACTTCTGGGATTCACGTCAGGAACCGTTGCCATACGACAAGGTGATGGGGTTGGAGCATCTCGATAAGGTAATCGACATCGACCAATCGCCGATCGGCCGCACACCGCGCTCCAATCCGGCGACCTATACCGGTACGTTTGCGTTTATCCGTGACCTTTTCGCACAAATGCCGGAATCGAAACTGCGCGGCTATCAACCGGGACGGTTTAGTTTCAATGTCAAGGGGGGGCGTTGCGAGGCGTGCGAAGGGGACGGCATCATTAAAATCGAAATGCACTTCCTGCCGGACGTTTATGTTCCCTGCGAAGTCTGCGGTGGACAGCGCTATAATCGTGAGACACTGGAGATCAAGTACAAGGGCAAATCAATTGCCGAAGTGCTCGACATGACCGTCTCGGAGGCACTGCCATTTTTTGCGAGTATTCCACCGTTGCGCAAGAAGCTGGAGGTTCTCAATCAAGTCGGGCTAAGCTATGTCCATCTTGGACAGCAGGCGACCACACTCTCAGGGGGTGAAGCGCAGCGTGTCAAGCTTGCAACCGAGCTTTCTAAAACCGCGACCGGTAACACACTTTACATCCTCGATGAACCGACAACGGGGCTACATTTTGAAGATATCAAGATGCTGCTAACCGTCCTCAACGAACTGGTCGAGCGCGGCAACACCGTCGTTGTGATTGAACACAATCTGGATGTGATCAAAACGGCAGATTATGTAATCGACCTCGGCCCCGAAGGTGGTGACGAAGGGGGCAGAGTTGTCGCCAGCGGCACACCGGAAGAAGTCGCGCGGGTGAAAGAGTCGTATACCGGACAGTTTCTGAAGGTGGAATTGGGTTTGTAGGTGCGGATTTCGTCCGCCGCAATTGCTACTTCTTCGCCGTATCAGAGACCGCCGACGTTTTAGTCGAATCGGTTCGTGATTTGGCCGTCTTCGGCGGGTCGATAAGCGAAACATTCTGACATTCGCCATATTGTTTGGTGCGCACGTACTCGAGGTTCTTCACCAAATCGCTTACCGGCCGATATCCCATGAGGTGTAATATGCGACAGCCGTTCGGTTCGACAAACCAGGTTGAGGGCACTTTTCGTGCATTGAACTTGCTTGTGGCAAACTCGGATTCGGTCATGCTGGCACCCTGATAGGTGATCTGGCGTTTTGACGCAGTTTCGATCTTGATCGGTACAAAAGAAGCGTTGAGAGTGGCAATCACCGAGCTGTCAGGGAACACTCTCGCGAGCATCTTCTTGCAGTAGCCGCACCAACTGCCATAGAACCAAAGAAAGACCGGCTTGTTGTCGGACTTGGCCATGGCCAGCCCCTTTTCAAGATCGACCCAGTGAACGCTGTCGCTTGGCGCAACACTCTGGGCGAACAAGTCCGTGGAAAAAACAAGCAACACAACCGAGCAGAGCAAGCATATCAAAAGCACCGAGCGACGAATCAGAACTATAGTCATGTGAACCTCACAATCAGCGGTTGTCCGTCATAGACGAAGAGCAACTACGGTATTATACCCCAATAGGGGGCCGTTGGGCAGCAGATTTTTCATTTGATCCGTTGCTGAGCGTCGGTTCTCAAAATGGCTTTGTTGCCCGGGCTGTGCTTACTTACTCTGACAACTTCGGCTTACCCCTAAGAAATTGACAAAAAAAGCCGGGAACGAGACTACCAGTCACATGTATACTTAAATGTAGATTAAGCATAGAACAGAGAATCACTATTGGAACCAACAAGACCAAGAGGGAGACGTTTATGCGCATCGGCAGAATTCTTGTGGTAGCTACCATGCTGGTCGTTCTTGCGACTTCGGCATCTGTTTTGGCAACCGACAGCGAGGCGGCGAAGGAAGCACTCAAAAAGGGCTCGTGGTCGCTTCAGTTCGGTGTCAGTCAGAATTTCACGCTCACTCAGTTTGAGGGGGCAACGATCTCGGTCAAGCGGCATTACTCTCCGAACTCTGCGCTCAGGGCTGGTATAACGACAAACCTCAGCCACAACATTCAGAGGAGCTCTCAATCATCGAAGGAACTCAATGTCGACAAGTTTAACACGAACGTTAGTCTGGAGTATTTGTACTACTTCACACCTGGACGCAGAGTAACCGCCTTCATCGGATCGGGACCTTATCTTGGATTTGCCCGCAACACAACAGAAGAGATACCGAGAGTCTCTATTTCCTCATCTTCAAACTGGTCCAAGTATACAGAGTGGGATCTGGGAGCGAATCTTCTCCTCGGCGCTGAATGGTTTGTCACGCATGGAATCGCTCTTTTCGCTGAGTATGATATCAGCGTTGGATATACGTCCAAGGTCAACAAGACAAGCAACTCCACTTACGGGATGACGGGACGAACGGAGTTATACGATTTATCCCTGACTTCCCGTGGAGTCAGAATGGGGTTGTCTGTGTATCTGTAGTCCGTCAGGTCTCGATAAACTCGATTTTCGCCAACCGCCGCGGAATTATTCGTCGTTGAAGATGTGACAGTA
>CAIYYT010000146.1 GCA_903930455.1 uncultured bacterium
CCCATCTTTGAATCACTATCAAACGTATCAAGGCGGGTGGGATGTTTATGTGACCAAGTTAGGCGAGTTAGAATACTCCTGTGGCGACGCCAACGGAGATGGCAGCGTCGATATCTCCGACGTTGTCTACCTCATCGCCTATATCTTTTCCGGCGGTTCAGCTCCGTCGCCATTGCTTGCTGGTGACGCCAACTGCGATAGCACGGTTGACATCTCCGATGTTGTATATTTGATTGCTTATATTTTCTCCGGCGGCTCGGCACCGTGCGCGGTGTGTAAGTAGAGCAGCATTGCGGCACGACGCACAGTAATATATGCCAAGCGTGAAGCAAGTTGAGGGGTACCCGGTTGCCTATTCAATGGCACGAATATCGGTAATTACGCCGGTCCATTCGGTCGTCCCGAAACGAAACTCGACAGTGTCGCCGGTCTTCTTCCCCAGCAGCAATTTCGCCACGGGAGCGGCGATAGTCACTATGTCGGTTAGCAGAGCAAGCTCGTACTCTGCCGGCCCAACGATGTTGTAGGTATGGGTTATTGCGGTCTGGGAATCGAGGACGGTTACCGAAGTTCCGAATGATACTTTGTCAGGCGGGTTGCCAGCCACGTCGATTATCCTGCCACCCAAATAAAGCTTGAGCCGTTGCATGCGTTCGAGTAGCAGAACCTGCCGTTCTCTGGCGCTATGGTAAGCCGAATTCTCTTTCAGATCACCCAAGGCCGCGGCTCTGCCGATTTCTTTCGAGTTGGCTTCGATATCTTTCTTCAGGACAGCGATTCTCTCGGTGAGGGTCTGGTGAGTACTTCTAAGAATCGGAACCTGCATGCGTTGCCTTTCTTGCGTTGACGCTACTTGACCACAGCAAGCGGTGTAGTGCGCGAGCATGATACTACGGTTTACGTCCAATCGCAATAAGACGTTGGGCATTAGATCCGTACGCACCGCCGTCCAGACCTCCGTATAGCTTTACATCAACGAAACCTGCTTGCTCCAAACGCTCTCTTAGCTCTTGTCCAGAGTAGACGGTATGGTGAAATCGAAAGGTCTCAACTTTGCCCTTGCGGATGAGAATCCACTCATTTCGTATACGTGTCCAGTCATCAAAGATCTCATGGCGCTCAACTAGCATAGTGCCGTTTGGTAGAACTCGGGATGTCGTAGGTTGGAACACTCTGGCAAGCCATTCCTTGCCGCCAACTTCAATCACACAAGTTCCGCCGGGGCGAAGGCTGGTCAACATGTTTTTCAGGACTGTCATATCCTCCCGTTTGTCGTCGAAATAGCCAAACGAGGTGTACATGCTCAGCAATAGATCGTAGCTCTCGGGACGGACGAAATCACGCATGTCAGCTTGAATCCATTCGATCTTGACCCTGGCGAGTTTCGCACTGGCTTTTGCCTTGTCCAGCAGATATTTGGTTCTATCGACTCCAGTCACCTTGAATCCCCGTTTGGCAAGGGCGATAGAACTCCTGCCCGGGCCACAGCACAAGTCGAGGACGTCTTTGCCTTTAGGTGAAACCAGGGCTATGATCTTGTCGACCTCCCCGGCGGCGTCTGCAAATCGCTTTGGCGGAAACATGAAGGGATACATATCTCGCCAAAACGAGTCGTCGTCAAACCATTCTTTTTTTCGTCGTGTGGGCATATTTGTCCTTCCGTCAAACGATAATCGTTCAACATTTTCACAAAACGCTGTGGGCTACCCGCTTTGACCGAGTATTTCCCTTTGAGCATACGCAGCGTAAAGAAAACTTGGGTCGATTGCCGAGAGGTCTTCCGTTTTGAATGCATCGTGGACTGCATTTGCAAGCCCAACCACAAAGGACACTCCCGGGATGGAAGACACTATGGATGCTAGCTTGCTCACCGTGTTATCTTTGAAGCCGCCTTCCCTCAAGACTTCGATAATCTCGGCTATAGAATCTTGAGTTTGCTCTCTGAAGAGTTCCAGTCTCTGCATTCTGAGGTTTTCGTCTCGCACGTTAGAGATGTCAATAATCTCTTTTTCTACTCTAAGCCTGAACGCCTTAAGTCTGTTACCGTGTTTTTCCTTAAACCTGCTAACCTGGTCAGCACGAAGAGGAACTCGAGGTGATGGAAAGACGTTCTGCAATATTTGAATTCTGAGATTCGATATAGGTGGGCGTGGCGATGGATTGACACCCTCAACTCTCATAAACCGTTCCAAGTGCTCAATATTGTCCGATACAGGATCGTACTGAAGTTCGTCGAGTTTTCCAAGCGTCGCAGCCAGATAAGCCATAAACTCTCCGGCGGTGTCAACTTCAACGAACCACCACGGATACTCGCCTTCCTCTGCGAGTTTCATATCTCTCATGTCAAGTTCCAGTCTGTCCATCTTTTCGATGTGAATCTTGGATCGATGTCCCCCAGCAAACGCCACCTGTCGCTTAATGAGAACACGCTTGTCAAGCGCATTCAAATGCGAAAGGAATGCCTCCCGGAAGTAGGGAATGTTGTAGATGTGCTGCATAGGAATGACCTGCTTGATCATACCTTCTAAGACCATGGATCTCGTATACTCGTCCAATTTCTCTGGACTTTGAATGAAGTCGTATGGAACAATGACACCGACTTCATCCCAGTATAGTAGCATCCTTGTAAACCAAGAGGAGTTTGGTACATTGATGTACGGGAAATATAGGACTTTGTTTTTCATGTCTCCCTCCTTCAGTGGGGATTACCTTCCCAGAACCGTAGCCCACCTGGAGCGAAGCGACAGGTGGGTTCTTCTTTCAATTAACTCTCGTGCATTTATCACGGGTGCCGTCATCCAAGCTAAGAGAACGACAGCCGTGATCATAGGTTGGAACCTCAAGAACGGCCTGACGGTAACGACGCTCATACCGATTGTAGCGATAAAGAAATCCTACCACGGACAAAGCGCCGAGCACGCCAGTGACGTTTTTGGTGGTGGCGGGCAACTTCCAGCCGCTGAAGACGATTGCCAGCGAAAGGAAAATCATGGGAAAGACCATGACTGAACAGAACCTCGCCATCGTGCGGTATCGGAAGATCTCAACCGCAAAGAACACGGGCGCAATCGTGGGAGCGGCTCGGTAGGCGCGGCGGAATCCTTGCGCTGTCTTGTCGATTGGTTGAAGCCGTTCCATTCCCCGCCGAATTATGTACGCGAGCGGATAAGCGCACTGACCAAATGCATACGCGATCAGAAGCCCCGCTACGGAAGGACCTACTCCGGTGTAATCCTTCAGGTCGGTTGGCATTGCGCCGGGCAAAGCTGAGATCCCGACGAGGATAACGACTCCAGGAAAAACGTAGAATAGGAGGTCTCTTAGCCCTACTTGCGCAACAGATGTTTCTACGGTATCACTCACGAATCATCCTCCTTCGTAACCGCACGACGGGCTATGTCGCGTCGGACAATACATTGTATGTAGCCAATGGTCAGGTCTTTCAGGCTCTGCAAAGTGAACCCCAATCTCACTCATCGCACCCTCTACCCCTATATCAACAATGTCATCTTCTATAAACTCGATTGTCCCGCCCTTAATGTCAAGTATTTTCGTGGCGATCGACCGCGCCTACGGCGCGGTGTCAGGAGCGCATGGCTCCTGACCCACAGAACTATTCTTCCCCCTCGAAACCGAGGGAGCGCATCTTGCGGTAAAGATAGCTTCGGTCGAGACCGAGGATTTCGGCAGCCTTGCTGACATTCCCCTGATGGCGTTTTAGGACAGCGCTGATGTAGTCGCTTTCAAATTGCGCAACGGCGTCTTTCAACGGCAAATCATGCCTGAGAGAATCCGCGCGCTGCAACAAATGCGAAAGATCGGCGGCGGTTAGTTCACCGTCACTATGTGTGATCAACAGATGCTCGATGATATTCCGTAGTTCGCGAACGTTGCCGGGGAAGTGGTACTTCGTAAGAGCAGCGATCAGGTCTTTGCCGAGAGTAACTTGCGGTTTGCCCATTTTGACACAAAGTCGTTCGAGATGATGGCGGGTAATCGTGCCGATATCGTCCGGCACTTCGCGCAGCGCCGGTAGAGTGATCGTAAAGACATTGATGCGGAAATAGAGGTCATGGCGGAAACGTCCCTGTTTGATC
>CAIYYT010000147.1 GCA_903930455.1 uncultured bacterium
CTTTAGTATCGGCTGGAAGCTGACCATTGCTGCCGGGAAGCACCTGATGGACAGCAGTCTTCCCGAGTCGGAGGTGGCCGAGATCGTGGAGTTCGTCAAAAACGAGCCCCGCGTCGTTTCCTGGCACCGCATGCGCACCCGTAAGTCGGGGAGCCAGCGACATATTGATTTTCACATTGTGATGCCTGCCGAAGCGACTTTGGTCGAAGCGCACCATATCGCCGACGAGTTGGAAAAGCTCATTGAGCAGCGCTTTGCCATGGCCAATGTTGTGATCCATGTTGATCCGTATGATGTGACGAAAGAAGCGAAGGGGTCGTAGAGGGCGGGCAAGGAAACCTACCAATTCCTGGTTGTTCGTGTCTCCACTGACAGAATCTGACAGTGGGAGGCGTAAAATCGAGAAAAAGATGGAATACAATGAAGATTTCTCTTGACAAAGCTACAGGGGGGGGGGGCTATACTATCAACAAGAAAAAAAATAAGACCCCCGAGTCATATCGGGTCGGACAGGTAACTTGATGAGTTTTGGGCAGAAAGTGAAGGGCTTGGCGCATGGCGCCGTTTTGGCATCGGCATGCTTTCTCATGCTTGCGGTTTGGGGTTGTACCACGAAGACACCGCCGCAAAATCCGCCAGTTGACAGCAATAAGACATCTCTAGCTTTTGAGTATATCAGGCAAGGCACTTTGAATGCCTTTCCTTTGGGTGTCAGCCACGTTAATTCTTCGTTCGACGCCGCCGGAATTAAGATCGAGCCTATCGACAGTGACTCGAACCCACCTCTTGCCATCATCCGACAAAACGACCAGATAATCTACGACTACATGTGGCATCACACAGAACGATCGTCGCAGGTTGAACCGGAACTTGACAAACACCTCTTTGCCGCATATGCTTTCTACCCCCCGCAAGGGGACACCGTCGACCGGACGACTCTCGGTCTAACTTATTATTTTGTGATTGGGGCAGAGTGCACCGAAACAGTCTCACTTGTTGCTGTCACCGTCATCCGAGACCGAATCAGCGATTCAAATGAAAACGAAGCCGTGTCCGGCACGACAGTTCATGAACTGGGGCACTTAACTAACATGACCGAGAGCGGCATAACCGATTGCAGCCACGGTCAGACTCATCAAGGCGCCTGTGCGATGATGGACATAACGGAGACGGGAGGGGTGCTCGAAAGGCAGTGCAATGTCGATAGGTACAACTATACTAATCTGTTCTGTAGCTCGTGCACGAGTAGTCTCAAGTTATTCATGACAGGTTCACCCAAACTTTAGTCAGGAGGCGAAATATGTTTCTCAGAGCCGTTTTTATCCTGTTTGCTTTAGTGGCATATTTCGGGGGGACAGCTTTCGCAGGCATTAACGACCAGTTCAATGATTCTCTTGGAGTGCGAATACAACTCCCTAGGGCTCTCTTCTTTCTCGGGGAGTGCGTGCCAGCAGACATGTACCTTGTCAATCAGACGAGTCGTACTCTGTGCGTGTACGCATATTGGACCTCCGCCCCGCACATGCGCCTCGAGTGTCGCGATTCGCAGCAGCGACTGGTTCGTCCGTTCGCGCGTGTAGCAAGAACCTTGATGGGGTCCGAACCAACGCAATTGCTTCTGCCGAACGACAGCCTTCGGTGGTCTCTGAATCTCGCCTTTGAGTTTGGATCTCCAATCCCTAACGGTATAGAGTTGTTCACTCAGCCCACAGGCACCTATACATTTGCCGCGTTCTTTGCAGACAGAGTATCGTCGAACATCAGTAGCTATCGTGTTGAGGAGCCGAACGGAGCGGATGCTGCAGTTCTACGACAACTGAAAGAAATTGGCTCAAAATATGATATTCAGCAAGTTGTTGCAGCCGTTGATCAGTTGGAAACCCTACTGAATCTTAATCCAAATTCGATCTACTCCCCGCAGATTCTCAAAATGCTGCAGGGTACTCACAATACCATCAGGACCAGAAACTATGCGAAAGTAGTGGAGTATGGCCGCAGACTCATCGAGGAGTACCCAGATAGTTATGAAGTGGAATTTGCGTTTGATGGTCTCATACAGGTCATGAAGCGCGAGGAGTGGTTCAGCTATTTGACTCAGGTCGAATCCACGAAGGCGGGTACTCGGGCGGCTCGTAGGGCGCATGAGCTTTCGAAAGGCGTGGGTCCGCTCCCTATTGACCTCGGTGGCGGGAAGTGAAGGAATGAAGACTATGCACTCGACCAAATGGCTCGTTGTTGTTTTTCTGCTGTGGTCGGCAGTTGCGCTCGGCCAATGCGCCTTCAGCCTGACACAAGAGCAGGAAGTCCAATTGACTCTGAGCGAGATTCAACAGGTGATACAGCAGGCAAGGGCCGATAGAATCGAAATGCCGCTGGATTCATTTCTCATCGTCGATGGCCAACCGACAAGCGTAGTGGAACTCGCTACAAGGGTAAATGCGACGTTGAAGAGCATGCCTGCTCGCGACATCTATGCGTCGAACCCGCTCCCTGCAAAGCTCGGAGTATTCTGGGATTTTCAGATCACGGAACCGACGCTTGAGTTTGCGGGGGATACGTGTCACGTCAATTGCACCTATCTCCTTGTTGCCGGTGGGGTCAGAATCGGTGTGGGGCATATTGATTTCGTGAAGAT
The DNA here is from genome assembly GCA_903930455.1 of uncultured bacterium. GTDB lineage: Bacteria > Zixibacteria > MSB-5A5 > CAIYYT01 > CAIYYT01 > CAIYYT01. The sequence goes on from CAIYYT010000147.1 coordinate 2,636, forward strand.
TGGCCGCGGATACCGAGTGGCGCGACTTGACGGACTGGTTCCGTTCTTGAATCAGGAGCTACAGGCGTTGAAGACCTCACAGCGTGCGCGGGGGGCAGAAAAATGAGAAAAACACGGATGCTGAGAGTGGTAACGATAAGAGCGAAGGAATGACAGTGCGTTACTCCATGGATCTAAAACGGGTCTTGTTTGTCTTTGTTATGGTTGCCCTGGGTGGGCTCTGTGCTTGCGACACGAAGCCCAGCAACCAACCTGCAGACAGATGGACCGATTTCTGGTTTGAGTACTACCACCAAGGTAACTACGATGCCTTTCCGAACGGCCTCTCCGACGTGCAAAGCTCGTATGACACTCCCAAGATCACTCTCCAGAGGTGGGAGGTTCAGACGCCTTTGACGCCGGAGAGAATCAGGGCAAGCGGGTCCTACCTCCGTGCATATATGCTGCGCTACTATCGAATAGACTCGCTTCAACATCAAAACCACGCCAAGAGACACCTCTTTGCGATTGAGGCACTCCTCAACCCGAATACCGGCGCGACAATCAGGAGTCCTGGCGTTACATACACGTTGTCCGATGCCGACAGTGATTGGGCCGCATACGTAGCCGTTCATACGGTCGATTCGATTTACAGCGCACATAATGTCGATGAGGTTATTTCGTACACTACGACCCATGAACTCTGTCACTTGATCGCCACTCCTAATATCGTAGATTGTCGAGACTCGCCTGATTCGCACGATGGCGCTTGTCTGATGATGGACATCGGCGAGAAATTCAACATGACCTTGTTCGTTGAGTGCGCTAGCACAGAATATCCCTTTACTAAGCAATTCTGTAATTCATGCGTCTCATCTCTTAAGGCGGTGAAGTACAACTTGAGGAAGCTATAGCGGCAACGAGGTGACCGATGAAAAAAGTGTTCGTGCTTATGAGTGTACTGGTCTTGGTGGTGGCAGTGAGTGATGCCATGGCAGCATCGGATACGCTGCTGGTGAGGGTCTACTCCGACAGTTCCACCTATCTTGCCGGAGATTATATACCGGTAGACGTGTATCTGGTGAACAACACTGATCGACCTCTATCGGTTGTGCCATTGAAACCTTACGACACAATCAAGCTCCGGTGCCGTGATTCAATGGGGAAGATTGTCAAACCCTACGCGACGCTTCAGATTGACTATGCTTATGAGCCGCGAACTGTTTCTCTCGCACCTCGCGATAGTCTGCGTACCGGTTTTGAACTGCGTGGCGACGTAGGTGCTCCCGTGGGCAAAAATCAGCTCATCTGCCAGCACCCCCTCGGTGACTTTACCGTGGAGGTAGTTTTTGCCGGCAAGCTCGTGTCCGATCCGTTGCGCTACTCGGTTATTAAGCCAATGGGGGTGGAAGAAGAAGTCTACAATCGTTTGGTCAATATCAGCGATCGATATGGTTATGGTAATCTGGTGAACGCTATCGGCGAACTCGATGAGTTGCTGGCGAGCCACCCGCGTTCTGTCTACGCCCCGCAGTTTCTCTACCTGATGCTCACCGCTTACCTGTCGCCAAGTCACCCGGATGATGCAAAGGTCATTGCCTACGGCAAGAGGCTTGTATCGGACTACCCTCAGTGTGATGATTGCTTCGAAGCTCTGAACCAGGTGACTTCTCGCTTATCGAGCCAAGAGTGTATCAGCTATCTGCAGGAAGTTGTCGCAACCAGGGCCAACACGCGGGCGGAGAGATTCGCCAGATTCTTTTTGGGCGACAGAGAGAGCGGTTCTTCGGGCAAGGCGGAGAGCAAGGGACTCAAACAAGAATGAAACGGATTTTTCGCTATGTTCTGGTTGGCGCAATTGCTGTAAATGCATTGCCGAACCCACTTGATGCCCAGATACTTATTCGTCGGCCTATATTCAACAGCCCCTTGACCTATGTCATGAATAAGGCCGCGACCAGCAGTTGGTGGAACATCGATCTCTTCTGTCAACTGTACTCTTGTTCCCCCGCTTATATCATAGATACTCTCTATAACATCTATCATGTACTGGATGTTTATGTTGATCCCTGTTGGAATAGGTTGGTGTATATGGATCAGACCGATGGCGGGGTTTCTCGTCTGCGTGATTACGGTCGATTTGGCTGTGGCATTGACAGCCTGATCGAGCCGACGGCGGTCAAAGTAGTCTCACAGACCAGCGACGCGAACTGGTATTCACCTACCTATGATATCTATGTTGCCGATCGGCAAAACCACCGGGTGCAGCAACTGCGCTATCGCTGGACGACACCAGATTCCGGACTGATAACTGATACATGTACGGTATCTCACTACGGATCTGTGGCGCCCTACGGATCTGGATTATTCCGTCGGCCCGAGTTTCGATACACCCTATGACGATTTAGTCTGGGTGGCATGTAAGAGTGACAAGATAGTTGCCTTCTGGGCTTGGAATGGGCAGAAGCTTCTCAGCTACGGCTCGACCGGCAGTGATGTTGGGCAATTCAGCGATATTAGGGCGATCGTCTGCGGGAAGACGCGACAAGGCACGAACGGCGTCTGGTTCGCCAACAACAACTACGTGTATGTGCTTGATGCGGGGAATAGCCGCTTAGTCCGACTATCACGCTCGGGTTATTACACAGTTCAGTGGGATATGGCCTTCGTTTGTCCCAACTGTTCTCCTTTTACTGACCTGGAGGTGGATGCGCTTGGGCATGTCTGGGCAACCGCAGAAAACGGAATGATTTGGAAGTTCACCAAGGATCTCGCGGTGCTGGGAATGTTCGGCTCGTCCGGAACGGGAGCAAACCAGTTTGACCATCCGGTCAGCATAGCAAACACCGGCGGGCACTTGGGTGGCGGCGACATGATGATTTGCGAGAACTGGACGGCTTTGTCAGGCTTGCAACATTATGCCATCGGTACCGATGTAAACGATCTTTATGTCAACACCGAGAATGTGGGTGAAACCTGTTATAGTCACATCTCTTTCTTGTTGGCAGATTACAGCTCGGTTACCATCAATATCAAGGACTCCGCCGGCACTTCAATGGTCAAGCAGTTGAAGAACAACTGGGGATACTCCTCCGGGGTACAGCTCGAGACCTGGAATGGCAGAAACAGTTCAAATGCGTTGGTGCCATGGGGCACTTATCGCGTTGAAATAACTGCCAGTTCGGAATACAAGAACTCTTCCGGTCAACCGGTCAACTCTGTGACCAAAAGCGCTCTTTTCACTTTGTGTGGTGGGGCATGTCAATGGGCAGTGGGGGACGCCAATGGCGATGGTAGTGTTGATATTTCAGACGTCGTCTATTTGATCGCATACATCTTTTCGGGTGGCAGAGCCCCAACTCCCAATTCGGTTGGTTCGGGAGACGCTGACTGTTCGCATGGCGTCGACATCTCCGATGCTGTCTACCTGATCAGCCGTATTTTCAGCGGTGGTCCGCCACCCGGCCTTACCTGCACCTGTTCGGATTACTTCAAGAAATAGCCAAGTGCAGCTCGCGCCAACACTAGCACCCTCCCAAAAACCCGCCACAGTCCTGCTCAAAATCGTCGATTGAGAAAAGTTTCACAATAGGCCTTGCCGCGCCGATATATAGGAATATATTGGCGGATTATCACAGTGGGGCGTCCGTCAAGTGATGTACCCACTTTTTAACTTTTGTGAGGTTTTCATGTCGGCAGACAAACTAGATAAAATTGTTGTGATCGGCGCCGGTACGATGGGGCAGGGAATCGCCCGCACTATCGCCGAAACCGGTACCGAAGTGTTCCTGTGCGATCTGAACAGCGAGATACTCGAAAAATCACTTCATCTGCTATCAGATGCGCTGGATCGCGAAATCGAGAAATGGGGCATCACCGCTTCCGAGAAGAAGGCGATTCTGGCTCGCATCAAAGCCAATACTGATTGCTGCGAATGCGTCAAGCAGGCAAAAATGGTGATAGAGGCGATTCCGGAAAGTCGCGAAAACAAGCGTGAGTTGTTCCGAAAGCTGGACGGCGTTTGCCCGCCGGCGACGATCTTTGTGTCGAACACTTCCACGCTTTCCATCTCCGATCTGGCATCGGCAACCAATCGACCTGAAAAGGTAATTGGCATGCATTTCCTAAATCCGGTGCACAAGGTGCCGTTGGTCGAAATCGTTCGCGGTTTGCAGACTTCCGATGCGACCTACAAGTCAATCTACGACTTTGCCGGCAAGTTGAACAAGACGCCCGTGTCGGTGAACGAGTATCCGGGATTTGTTACCACGCGCATCATCGTGCCGTTCCTTAATGAGGCGATGCATGTGCTGATGGAAGGAATCTGCAGCGCGGATGACATCGACATCGCGATGAAACTTGGTTTTGGGTTCAATATGGGGCCGCTGGCGCTGGCGGATTTGATGGGACTGGATGAAGTGATGAGCTGGATGGAGAATCTTTACGATGAGTTGGGGGAGGTCAAGTACAATCCCTGTCCGCTGTTGCGCAAAATGGTGCGCGCCGGACAACTGGGTGTCAAAACCGGTCAGGGATTTTTTAAGTATGATCACGAAGGCAACAGGATATAGGAGGAGCCGAAAATGAAAATCTTAGTACTCAATTGCGGTTCCTCATCGGTCAAGTATCAACTGTTTGAGATGGAAACCCAGGCCTGTTTGGCGAAGGGAATGGTGTCGCGTATCGGAATGTCGGGCGCGGTCATTCAGCACAAACCACATGACAGACCCGAAGTCACGATGTCGGCGGAGATTCTCGATCACACGGTTGCGATCGAAAATGTTGTCGCGATTTTGCTTTCGCCTAATCATGGTGTGATCAAAGATAAGAGCGAGATTGGCGCGGTAGGACATCGTGTGGTACACGGTGGTGAACGCTTCACCGCGTCCTGTCTGGTAACGCCGGAAATGATGATTGAACTGCGTAAGCTCATTGAGTTGGCGCCGCTGCATAATCCTCACAACATTCGCGGAATCAATGCAGCGTTTAATGGATTGCCGGGTGTGCCGAATATCGCCGTGTTTGACACGGCATTCCATCACAAGATGCCGGACTATGCCTACATCTATCCGTTGCCGTATATTCTCTATAAGAAGTACCGCATCAGACGCTATGGCTTCCATGGCATGAATCATCACTTCGTCTCCAAGCGTGCCGGCGAGATACTTGGCACGCCGCGCGAGGAATTGAAGATCATCACCGCACACCTCGGCAACGGTGCATCAATTACCGCCGTCGATAAGGGAATATCGGTCGACACTTCGATGGGATTTACACCCTTGGAAGGATTGATGATGGGTACCCGTTGCGGTGACATCGATCCCGCAATCATTCTGCACATGATGGGACGCGAGGAACTGTCGCTACATGAAGCCAACACGATGCTTAACAAGCATTCGGGTCTGGTGGGAGTCAGTGGCATTTCATCCGATATGCGTGAGATTCAGGAAGAGATGGACAATGGTGTCAAATCGGCCAAGCTGGCATTTGATATTTACACCTACCGGGTGAAAAAATACGTCGGCGCTTACGCCGCCGCTTTGGGCGGTTTGGATGCGCTCGTGTTTACGGCCGGAATCGGTGAAAACTCCTGGCAGGTGCGCGAAGCGGTTACCAAAGGATTGGAATTCATGGGCATACATATCGATGTCGAACGCAATAAGAGTGCGCGCGGCAAAGAGGTTGTGATTTCCACCGACGCCTCCAAAGTCAAGGTGCTGGCAATCCCCGCTAATGAGGAATTGGTGATTGCTGCCGATGCGCTCGAAATCCTCCAGAAGGGTTCGACCAACTAGCTATTAGATCTCACATATAATGTTGATAGCCCCTCGTCTGAACGCAGGCGAGGGGCTTGTTTTTTGGGTAGGCCAACACCGCTTCGGTTTTGACAATTCAACGAATGAGCAAAAAAAACAATTGGGCCGCGAGACCCGCTACCAAGGTCTCGCCGGACACCATCGCCAACATCCTCCAGAAAGTGCGTCTCTCCTTCTTGATTGCAGGCAGACTGGTCAAGCCGGCGGCCAGTCCGGCAATACCGAAGGCCAGCCAGGGCTGAAGTACATCGAGTAGCAGCATGCCTGTGACACAGAAGACACCTGTGGAAACCATCATGTTGCGCTTTGGGTTTGAGAGCCAAGACGACAAAAATACCTCCTTCTCGATTAGTTAGGGACCACTTGACAAACGCCACAACGGCTCGCTCAAGAAGTGGCCACCATCAGATGCATCCTTCCGCCACGGACTTGCTTAGCCTGAGCATGGCGTCTTCAAACTCGCGCTGGCTCTGGGGCGTATAGTCAGAACCTCTCATATAGATCGCCGTGAAAGTCGAGTCGTACAGGATTTTGAATGGCATGTTGGCAGGGGCAATTCCCATCTGTTCGAAAGTCATTCCGAGATCGGATTCCTCTGCATCATATAAAACCAGCGGAATATGGAGGGATTCAGCCGACAGCCCTTCGGAAATGGTGAAAGAGTCCTTGGGACATGCTACTCCGACTATTCTTTGTCCCCGCTCGCGGAAGATCGGCAGAAGACGCTCATATACTTTCACTTCGGCCAGCCTGGACGGGCAGGAAGAGGCAGAGGAGAAAAATATCGCAAGAGTCAGAGGAGCCTTGGCCAGTTGTCCGCTGGTGTCCTTTGGCGCAAAGAATCGCCCGATGCCAGGATACGTATAGGCACCCCGGAAATCCACATCGCGACCATCCAAGTTAACAAGATACGCCTTCTTGTTCAATGCCGAAGAAGGGTTTTCGTTCAGTCGATAATTTTGGATCAGGAGGCACACATTCACAATCACAAGCACAGCAACAGCGATCACTGCGACTCTATTATGCATAACCATTTCCCTCTATGTAAGTAACCTTGCTTATGAAGGAGAGCGGAACGTTCCGCTCTCCTGTTCTTAGTTAATCACTTAGAATTGGCAAACTGGAGATGGATCCCTTCTGTCGAGAAGTTGATGGCGATGTCCTCCGTGAAAGCATAGACTGCGCAGTTGCTTCCCTCTCCCCAACAACCGAGGAAGGTTCCCAAAGTGTCGTACTGCTTCTTGAAGTACTTCACGCCATGTTCCTTCTTTCCCGTCATGCTGGCCTCAATTGCGGTTGCATTATCGGTGGAATTGTCTCCGGGCAACAGCGTACTTGCGCTGGCTGTAAGCAGCACAGTTAACAGAAACGAAGCAAGATGTTTTTTTGGATTCATTTGTTCGATCTCCTTCTAAACGGCCAAGCTTTGGTCTTTCATCAATTGGTTTTCCTTACGTCGCCCTTGGCTACACGGTCATAGGGTGCTGTATGTCCTCACTGCAAACCGATCCCGTCCGAGGAAATTGTCAGTTCCTTGTCTGTAAAAGTTAGAGGAATCACCCAGCAATTTAGCCCTGATCCCCAACAGCCTAGTAGCTCACCAGTAACTGGGTCCCACTGTGCCTTCCGCAGGACCATGCCTCCTTTCTTGCCGGTTATATCAGCGGTGCTGACATTCGCGGTCATCGTCTCATCAAAAGCGGTCAACGCGCTGATGTTAGCGAGCAACAAGCCCGCGAAAAGCAGCGATGCGGCGAATCGTCTCATTTTCATTTTTAACTCCTTTGTTCCGTGAATATCCAATCTGGTCGAAAGTTGCTTTCGACATGCGACAACCGGCAGGCGGTATACCCACCGGTTGTCTGTGTCGCCACCACAACGCGAGGATAGCACCTTCGTCACGGGGGACGCCTGAAAAGAGCAAGTACTGAGGGAACGTAAAGCGCACCTGCAACTAGTGCGAAAACTCTCGGGCTCATTGTCATTCTTTCTGCCTACCGATTTCACAGACCGCTCGGGTTCCACCAAGCGGTCTGCCACCGTCGCAACAGGGACGCCTCTGCACCATAATCCATCCCTGTCGTATTAAGGAGGTTGGGAGATTCCGTCCAACCATCGCAACTGCAGCTAAGCAACAGTCGTGCCGGAATTGGAGTGTTTTGACAAGATTTAGCTAAGGATCAGGGATACAGTGTGTTTCACCAACAAGAGAGTGCCCCTGCGGGCTGGCAAAATGATCAGAAGTTCGGGTTTGCCGAATGCAATCTCGTAGGGCGTCGTAGATGTAATGTTAATACGATGACACGCAATGAGTTACCAAAGACAACAGAATCGTGGATTGATCGTAGGTTGGGGGAGTTCGCTACAGAAGTCAGTGCTTACGTGATATCAAATCGCTTGAGTCGACTGCATAGAGTTGTCAAAGGTATACCGAGCTCTCTAGCGGCCGCGGATTTGTTGCCCGAGTTGCGCTCAAGAGCAGCCATAAGTGCAGCGCGCTCAGGATTCTCAGGATCATTCTTCGATAGCCGGATCAGAATATCTCTCAGTACTGGCACCAAGTCCATGACTCGCTTGCTGGAACACACTGTTGCTGCGTCGTCGATCACGCCCTCCAGTTCGCGGACATTGCCCGGCCAATCGTACCGGTTACAGCCGGACGCCTCTATGACAAGAGCTACTTGTTCAAGCGTGTAGTTGGCGAAATGGCACTTGGATAGGAAATGGTGAACGAGCAGCGGCAGATCGCCCTTGCGCTCTCGCAAAGGCGGAACCTGAAGATGTCCACGTCGCAGTCGATAGAAGAGGTCTTCCCTGAAGAGCCCGACCCGCACGCGCTCCCACAAGTCGCAGTTGGTAGCAGCAATGAAGCGCACATCGTAGCAATGATCTCGATTCTCACCGACCCGCCGCACCTCTTTGGTTTCAATCACGCGCAGCAGTTTGGCCTGTAAGAGAAGCGGCGCTTCGGAAATTTCGTCAAAAAAGAAACTCCCGCTGTCTGCCTCCGCTATCAATCCCACACGATCTTTTTCTGCACCGCTATAGCTTCCTTTGCATGCCCCAAATAGCTCCGCCTCGAGCAAGCTTTCCGGGATCGTTGCCGAGTTCACGACAACAAACGGCCGAGAGCCGCGCTGCGACATGGCGTGGACATACTGTGCAATGAGGTCCTTACCTGTTCCCGTTTCGCCCGTGATCAGGATGTTGCTGTCTGTTTCTCCAAACTTCCTCGCTCGCGACAAGAGGTCCTTGATCTGCTCGCTCTGACCAATGATTGTGGGTACTTCGATAATGCCGTTACTTGCCGTGGATCTCTTTTGGGCAACAGCATCTTCGCGCAGCCCCACTATCTCTTTCTCAATCTGTGCCACACGCTTCGGGACGTCCATTTCCACAAACAGCGCTTTGGCTTTCTGCAAATGCTCCGAGCGCGAAGCCGGTATGTGTACTGTCGATTGCCCTGCTGCAAAGTGCGTCAAGGCCAGTTCGTAGCGCGCGCCACATTGCTGCAAGAGATCAATCGACTTCTGGAAAAAATCACGGGCTGCATCATGGTCGGAATCATGTTCGGCGATCTGTGCCTGCGCCCGCCAAAGGGCGGCCAGCTCAATACGTTCGTTGATCCTGGTGATCGCCTGCTCGGCTTTGGTAGCGGTCTCTTTGGCCTTTTCCCAATTGCCTTCAGCGATATGGACATCGGTCAGCATGCGCAAAGTCTGGGCGACAGCGGATGCGGTTGGCTCAGGCATATCGAGAACCTGCTGATAGTATTCCCTGGCTTTGGCGTAGTTGTCTGAGAAAAATTCGTTCATGCCGAGGTATTCGAGGCAGATGACGTAATCGCGACGGATATTCTCTCGCGCAAAGACAACCATTGCGCGGTTGAGTTGATCGCGGGCGTCTTCGGTTCCCAGCAGCCAGACAGCGAGCTGACCACCGAATCTAACGCAATACGCATTGTCCAACACAGAAAGCGGGTGCGACCGGATAGCCTCCAACGCCGACCGACATTTCTCAATACGGCCGGTCAAGAGATTCACAATAAAGAGATTGTGCATGCAGTCACGCACTTTCGTTACGCCACTGAACTTCTCCGCGTAAAACAGGGCATCTGACAACACTTTGCGAGCCTGTGCCAAGTCTCCAGCGTAAAGGTGGGTGAGGCCCAGGCTGATGAGTGGCAGACAAACCGCCTGACTATTGCCAGCACGTTTATGAGAGACGAATGCTTCAAGGAATTGCTCCGCAGCGTCCTCCATTCGACCAAGTTGTCGGTAGATTAAACCGGACAGATGCTTAGCCCGAGCGAACAGCACGTGATCCGAGCCAGATCTGCAAAGTCGAAGAGCACAGCGTACCCTGGCATGGGCGCGGCTGTACTCGCCTCGTGCAAAAAGGTACCGTGCGTAAAGGAAATGAAACGTCGAGCGCTCTATCAGCGACAACGATCTCAATTGACGATTATCAACAGCGAGAAGCTCAGGCAGAACCTTGTTGAACTCACGGGATTCAACTAGTTCTGATAAGCGCTCAAGCAAAACGGGAGCTAAGGCCGTCATGTTGTCACACGGCCTCATCAAACATCCTCACTCCCGCCATGATCTCTCATCGGTGCAATATCAGGCCGGCGCGGATCAGTGCTACTCTTGAGTGGTTCATCCGGTAGCGATGGTTTTGGATCGAGGATTTGAATGTATGGCCAGCCAAACCAGTTGTGCAGATAGTATCGAAATGCGCCGACAAGATTCGAACGCGTGGATGACGGTTGCATGCTCGCTGCCACTTTAGAAGGTGATGTTTGCACGACTGCAGGTTTGCCCGTCGCGGTTTGGGTCGCCACTTTCCCGGGCTGCGCGCTGTTGCCTGCCAACACCGGCGCGGAAAGTACAAATACCCCGACGAGGACCGACAAGGTCGCCAATAACATCAACCTTCTGAACATGTTCCGTCTCTTGGTTTAGGTCTTGCTCTTTCTTATGCTATACTCTTGCTAAGATAAACCACTCAAACGCCTTGTCAAGCACTTACTTGGCAGAATTGTCATTAGCGACTCCCCCTTTTGAGCTTGACAAAGCTCTAGAAACTGAATAGAATAACTAGCTATGGAAGTCCAATTGGATACCATAACGGCGGCGACATCGGAGTTGACGCTTAAGGCGACGCCGGAAGAGCTTGATCTCAAGCTTGATTTGGCGACTTTAGGGTCGGACGTGGTGTATAACCTGACGGCCCGACGCATAGAGGATGAAGTGTTTCTGGATGGAACGCTGACGTTTACGATGAATTTAACTTGTGCCCGCTGTGTAGATGAATTTGCCGCCCCCTTTCGGCTGCCGTTGCGTCTCGTGATTCAACTGGTGGTGGACGAGAGTCTTGTGCAGGAAGAGGATGCGGACAGCGAAGAATTCGTGTTGTTTCCGGAAGCGAAGAAAGCCTTTTCTCTGGATCAGCAGGTGCGGGATCTGATTGCCCTGGAATTGCCTATGAAGCCGTTGTGCCGGATTGACTGCCGGGGGCTTTGTCCCCAGTGTGGCGCGAATCTAAATGAGTCACCCTGTGGCTGCAAAACTAGCGGGACCGATCCGCGCTGGGATGGCCTGAGAAAGCTTTCTAACAATTGATATTGAACAACGTATTTTCGAGGGAGCCTTATGCCACTTCCAAAACGAAGACATTCTAAGCAACGCGGTCGCAAACGCCGCACACATTATGTAGCCACTGCGCCCGCGCTGGTGGAA
>CAIYYT010000148.1 GCA_903930455.1 uncultured bacterium
GAGGATCGGACCTAATGCCCCTACCTGTAGTTGCAATCATCGGACGACCGAATGTCGGCAAGTCGACTTTCTTCAATCGCATCTGCAAATCGCGACAAGCGATTACCGATGATATGCCCGGCGTCACGCGCGATCGGCATTATGGCACTGTCGAGTGGGCCGGGCACTACTTTGTTACCATCGACACCGGCGGCCTTGTACCCGCGTCAGATGAGGTCTACGAGGCTAAAGTACGCGAGCAGGCAGAGATAGCCATCGAAGAAGCCGACCTTGTCTTGTTTATGGTCGATGCGCGGGTCGGGCCTGCCGACATCGACCTTGATATTGCCAAGCTCCTGCATAGGACGCACAAGCCGACACTTCTGGTAGTAAACAAGTCTGACAACGAGGCGCTGGAACTCGACGCCAGTAGTTTCTACTCTCTCGGTCTTGGCGATCCCTTTCCGATTGCCTCCAATTCCGGTCGCAACGTTGGCAACCTGCTGGATCTTGTTGTAGCTGGTCTGCCCGCAGCCGAGCCGGAGGAACCGGACAGTAGCGTATTGCATGTGGCCGTAATCGGCAGACCCAATGTCGGTAAATCGTCGCTGGTAAATCGTCTATTGGGGGACGAGCGTCTAATTGTGGCCGACCAACCGGGCACCACCCGCGATGCCATTGACACTGAGTTGTCATATCGCGACCAGCACATTGTGCTCATTGATACCGCCGGACTACGACGCGCCGCCCGAGTCAAAGACAATGTCGAATTTTATACGACCCTCCGCTCAATTCGCTCGCTTCAGCGAGCCGATATCGTCGCCGTGTTGGTAGAAGCTTCGGAGGGCATCACCGGGCAGGACATCAAAATCATCGAACAGGCAGAGCAGGAACGCAAAGGTATCCTCATCGTCGTCAACAAATGGGATTTGGTCGAAAAGGATACTTACACGATAGATCAATTTACGGCGACTTTTCATGAGAAGGCCAGACTCATGAGCTATATCCCGCTTATCTTCGTTTCGGCGCTCTCCGGTCAGCGGGTCACCAAGGTTCTGGATCAATTGATTGAGATCTGGCAGGAACGGCAAAAACGGATTCCAACCGCCGAACTGAATGATTTCCTCGAAGAGGTAGTCCGCGCGCGTCCACCGGCAGCGTACCGTGGTGTGTTCATCAAATTCTATTACATGACCCAGACCGATGTAGCGCCTCCCACGTTTGTCTTCTTTGTCAATTATCCGGAGCACCTCGACAAATCTTACTTGCGCTACCTTGAAAATCGTCTGCGTGAACGCTTCGGTTTTGTCGGCAATGCGCTCCGTCTCAAATTCAATCAAAGAGCCCGCTCAAAGGAATAGCATCCAGTTATGGCGGAAGGTTGCGGGGAAGTAATCTCTTGCCTAAAACTGCAACCCTCCGGCATCCGTATATGTAAACAATGTTGTTGTTGACGCCTGACAGCACGGGCGCCTATCATTGTCACCTTTGCGATTACGGAAGGACTGTTCCGATGAAGAATTCGATTCTGATTCTGCTAGTGGTTCTCGGCTTGGCTTCCAACTCGCAGGCCGTGTTTCTTGGACAAATGCGTTCTGCGGAAACCTCCGGAATGGGAAGCCTGAATTTGATGGGAAATGTCGGCATCTTTGAGGATGCTCGCCTTGTGATCGGCACGGTGCGCTATGGCATTGCCACGCCTGTGGATGTTACCGGCAGTCTGGCGATCATGGATCATGATGCTTCTGACAACGTAGCGATAATGCTCGGCGGCGACCTGCAATGGCGCCTGACGCATGCCGACTTGGGCGCTCCGCTGGATATAGCGGTCGGAGCTATCGTGGAATACTATTCGCTCAATGTTAGCAGCCGGAACAATGTCTCCAATGTTGGCCTCGGATTTAATCTTGTCGGCAGTCGACCGGTGAAGCTAGATAACGGCTTCAATTTCACACCGTACGGACGGCTCAATCTGCGCATTGATCGTAGCCAGACGAAGTTGACCAGCGAAATTGTTCCCGGCGTCATTACAAAAGGGCACGAATCCAAGTTTAACATCGGCGTCAATCTCGGATCTGTTTTTCCTCTCTCAGGCAAAGTGAATCTGGTAGGTGAGCTTCAGATCGACGATCAACTGGGCTTCATCGCCGGCATCAATTTCTTCATGTGGTAAATATGAAAGGGAAAGGGTCAAACTGACGTGACTATTTTTGATGCGATCATTCTCGGCTTTGTGCAGGGAGCGTCGGAGTTTCTGCCGATTTCTTCCTCGGCCCATCTGGTGATTACGCAGGGCTTGCTGCATATCAACGAACCCAGCATCTTCCTGGAAGTCGCTTTGCATGTCGGCACGCTCTTGTCGGTGCTAATCTATTTCCGTCGCGATGTCATCGAACTGCTCAGCGGGTTCTTTACTTATGTTTTGACACGCAAGAAGACACAGAACGAACGCGACTTCCGCTTGAGTGTCTGTATTATCCTCGGTTCGATTCCGGCCGCCGTCGGTGGTTTTCTACTTAAGGACTGGTTTGAACAACGATTTGATTCGGTTTCCTTCAGCGGCTATATGCTGCTGATCACCGCTGCCATCCTATTGTTGACCTGGTTTGCTCGCAATCGCAAGCACCCGGTGAACGCCGTCCGTGCTCTGATCATTGGCGTCGCGCAATTCTGCGCCATTCTTCCCGGCATCTCCCGTTCCGGTTCAACCATTGCTACCGGATTGTTTCTCGGCATCACACCCCGCGAGGCCGCACGCTTCTCGTTCTTACTTTCGTTACCTGCAGTTTTCGGTGCCGCCTTGCTTAAGGCCGCAGAACTCAGACACGTCGCCTTCTCTTCGGACGATCTGATCCACTTCGCGCTCGGCGCATTCGTGTCATTTGTCGTCGGCATGGCCGCAATCCACTATCTGCTGAAAATCGTCAGCAGCCGGCACTTCTACCTCTTCGGATTCTATTGTCTTCTGGCGGGTCTCTTTACTATACTCTATTTCTGATGACGAACAGAGTTCTGGTGATTCGCTTTAGCTCGGTCGGCGATATCATTCTCACCGAGCCGATTGTGCGCACTCTCAAAACGGCCTATCCGGATGCCGAAATCTCTTACCTGACCAAGGCGAAATTTCTGCCGTTGCTCGAAATGTTCACGCACCTTGACCACAGGTATGGTTGGGTGGAAGATCGTGAAAGCGCCAATCTGCTCGATACACTTCGCCAACTACAATTTGATCTGGTTGTCGACCTGCACGCCAGCATCCGCAGTGCGCGCATCCGCAGTGCGCTCGGTGTGAAGGCGGTCAGGGCAAAGAAGGAATGGTTCAAGCGTATCGCTTCAGTAAAGCTGAACGCCGTCGCTGGCAAGCCGTCGCACGCCTTGGAACGATATCTCGCGGCACTGAAAGAACTGGGTATCGACAGCAAACCGGAGCGCCCGTTGCTGCAAGTACCAGAAGGGGCGTACGCATGGTGGGACAATAGGCGCACGGGATCGGCACTGGTAGGCAACTACTACATCATCGCCGCCGGAGCCACGCACGCAACCAAGCGAACGCCCGAATCTCTCTGGGTTACTCTTGACCGCGCAATACGCAATCGCTTCGGCATCGCTCCAATCCTAATCGGCTCCCCCGCTGAACACGACTATCTCACACGTTTGTCCGAACGCTTTGATGAAGCCCCCATAAGCATCGTTACCGAAGATGACATCGGGCGCGCCGCCGCCGCAATCGGATCGGCGAATTTCGTTCTCTCCAATGATTCAGGGCTTGCGCACTTGGCCTCGGGGGTTGGCACGCCGGTCGTGGCCCTGTTCGGTCCGACCCATCCGATTCTCGGCTTTGCGCCTCTGGGTGATCATTCCGACTTCTACACGATTGACGAGTATTGCTCTCCATGCAGCCTGCATGGCGACCGCCGTTGTCATCGCAGCGAGCGCTTCTGCTTCACGAAAATGCAGGTCGAAACCATCATAGCGAAACTCAAAATACTCATCGACCGCTGACTTCCCGCGACCGCTTGACTTCACTATCCGAGTGCGCTATTATTGTGTCATGCAAAATCGCGCGCTATTTCTCGACCGTGACGGCACCATCAATGTCGAAAAGGAATTTATCTCAAGCCCGGATGAAGTCGAATTGATCCCCGGCGTCGCCGAAGGATTGTTCTTGGCGGCAACACATGGCTTCAAGCTGTTTGTAATCAGCAATCAATCCGGGGTTGCGCGTGGCCTCATGACCGAAGATGACGTTGTCCGTGTCAATCAACGGCTGATCGATTTGCTCGGCAGCGAGGGTGCAAAACTTGATGCCGTCGAGTTCTGTGGTCACCATCCTTCGGTTACCGGTCGGTGCGAATGCCGCAAGCCGCGCCGGGGCATGGTCGACCGCGTCCTCAAGCGATTCGACATCGATCTGGCACGTTCGTTTGTTATCGGTGATCGCGTGTTCGACGTTGAGCTTGCATACAACATCGGCGCCAAAGCGATCATGGTGATGACCGGCTACGGCAGGGAGGAGTTAGAGGAGCTCAACTCTGACCACCGGCCCGATTTTATCGCGAACGATCTTCTGGGCGCCGTTCAATGGATTCTTGAACATGACTGAACTGCATGAAGCCCGCTATTGGCGGCAGCTCGATTCCGGCAAGGTAGAGTGCCTGCTCTGCCCGGTAGGCTGTAAGCTTGCCGACCAGCAAACCGGTATTTGCTTCGGACGGCAGCACGTCAATGGCAAGCTCTATGCCATCAACTATGGCGAAGTTGTCTCGATGGCGCTCGACCCGATTGAGAAGAAGCCATTGTATCACTTCTATCCCGGTTCGCAAATTCTCTCTGTCGGCCCCAACGGCTGCAATCTGCGCTGCGAAAACTGTCAGAACTGGCAGATTTCGCAGGAACATCAGCCAACCCGCACGGTGTCACCGGAGCAACTCGTCCGCGCCGCACAGGATGCCGATTCTATCGGTATCGCCTATACCTACTCCGAGCCTCTTATCTGGTTTGAATACATCTATGATGCTGCCGTCCTCTCGCGCGAACTTGGGCTAAAAACCGTGTTGGTTACCAACGGTTACGTCAACGAAGAGCCATTCCGGGAATTGGCGCCGTTAATCGACGCCATGAACATCGATGTCAAATCGTTGGACTCCCAGTTCTATCGCGACATCTGCAAGGGATCACTTACGGATGTACTCCGTACGGTCGAAATCGCCTCTTCCTCCGGAATTCTCGTTGAAATCACCAATCTGGTGATTACTGGCTTGAATGACAGCGACGCCGACCTGCAGGCGCTGGTCGATTGGCTCGCCCGACTCGACCGCAAGATCCCACTGCATTTCTCGCGCTATTTTCCGCAACACAAAATGGATCACCCCATGACTCCGAGTGCAAGGCTGCAAAACGCCTATAACATCGCCCGCGCGCAGCTTGACTATGTCTACGTCGGCAATCTCGACTTGCCGGGCACAAGTGACACGATCTGCCCGCAGTGCGGCGGCGCTCTGGTCAAGCGCGCTGGTTATCAGACGCGCATCGTCGGCATTACCAACGGCCATTGCGCTCAATGTCAGAGAAAGGTGGATATGCGCTTGTGAGTCCGAACATCATCAACGTCAGCGACTGTCCGCAGTTTGTCACCAAAGACCGCTCGAAAATCAGAGAGATTATGGCGCCACGCAATTCGATTATTGCGAAGCAATCACTAGCCGAGGCTGTTGTGCCGGTCGGTAGCGCAACTGATGAACATTATCACAAGGATTCCGAAGAAATCTATTTCGTCCTGTCGGGCGTGGGGGAGATTCGCGTCAACGGCGAATCGGCTTCGGTCAGGGTAGGTGATGCTATCGCCTTGCCCCCCGGAGCGGTCCACAAGATCTGGAATCGGGGTGACAGTGATCTTGTCTTCCTCTGCGTTTGTGTCCCTCCCTACGAGCACGACGATACGGTTATTACCGAATTGTAGGAGCGACTTCAGTCGCGACTTCTTGCCGGAAACGATTAGAACCTCTCCAGTTCCCCAGTTTCCATCAATTTCAGCGCCTTCGCATCGAACACTGACCTGTCAACTTTCTGACTCAAAAAGATAAGAATCGGTCTAAGGCCCTTCGGTTCAGGTCTTGTGATTCTGATCACCAAGTTCTCACGATCAGTTCGCAATGCTATTCCGCTTGTGGAGTAGCTGCTGTGCGTGACTTCGATTCTTGCGATCCTGTCGTAGCGAAAAACCGTTGACATAAGACACCAGCGCCGCGATACAAAGGAACCTTCTGCGACAAATGTGGAGTGGAAGTGTATTCGTGAGGACAAATAGTGCCATGTCAAGATCACTCCAGCCAGCGCAACTACCGTTCCGAAGTTGACAGTGTCACCCCATCCATGCCATAACCCATCGACGACGAGGGCCCCTCCGGCGATTATCAGAAATCCCGCGACTCTGCCCACTCCAACAGGAAATGTCTTGCTTCTTGTGGCAAGCAATGGCGTATCGCTCACAGCCCTTCGGAAAAGCGATTCGCCATCCACTGGGGCGGCATCCGTATTATCGGTCGTTCCTATCTGAGCCACTCTCTATCATCTCCCGTCTTTCAATGATAGTCTCACAGTAAGGGGAGCTACTTCTTGCGCGCGACAGCCGGTGCACAGCACTCAAAGCCACTGAAAAACCCGAGCGCCTTGTCTTTGAGAGTTTCTTCATTTATGGCGTAAATTACCTGTTG
Organism: uncultured bacterium; assembly: GCA_903930455.1. Lineage (GTDB taxonomy): Bacteria > Zixibacteria > MSB-5A5 > CAIYYT01 > CAIYYT01 > CAIYYT01. Next base: position 6,693 of record CAIYYT010000148.1, read on the forward strand.
GCCACGCCGCTTGGCGATAACCAGACCGGCCTGCCGTAAGACCATCAGGTGACGGGAGATAGTTGGTTGTGAGACACTGAAGAAATCGACAATCTCGTTCACCGCGCGCGGTCGGGTGTTGAGCATCTGCATGATCTTAACCCGCGTTTCATCGGCCAGCGCCTTGAAAATCTCCGCATAAGCCGCGGCATCCGGTTTGTCCATCGATTTCCCTTCCGTCATGATCTCTCAACTATTCATAATGATCGCGCCA
>CAIYYT010000149.1 GCA_903930455.1 uncultured bacterium
ATTGGTGGCATTGACAGTTCCGGCTAGATAGGTGACCGCCGCTGCTCCAGGTGCTTCATAGACTACCCCCATCCGATCTGCGCGTTGTGATGCAGCTAACGGAATCTTCAGGGTTCCACCGGCAATAGTACCGGTGTAGTCTAGTCGAAGAATCGTCTGAAATGAAGCCGTAAACAGTGTGTCGCTTTCAAGTTGCGACAGCGTCACAGGGGTTGATCCCGTTACGGCTCCGGCAGGTACCGAGAGAGTCATGCCGTTCTTTAGGCTTAGATCAGCACCCGTTGAGGTCACCGTTGTCTTAACCTCATCGACAACTTTCGGCCCATCCGGCTTGTCATTGTTGGGGCTGCTTGATTTTGAGCAACCGGCACTCAGTAAGAGAGCCGATATCAGCACAATCGTGAGTGCCGAGTAGCGAAGATACTTATGCATTAACAACTCCATGCTAGCCGTCCTTTCGTTGCGTTGGATGCACCGGTGCGTAGTATATGGTCCGGCCAAACGACCGAACTATGATGTAAACAAGATAGTCCCGCTACTCTAAGAAGCAAGAGCTTTGTGGCTTGGCAATTGTCCAGACGCGGTCTCCGCATGCACTCTGAATTCCGTCTTTGGCGATCGGAAATGCGATAGATCCGGAAAGATATGCCTAATGATTGAGGGACTTCACTCACTCACAGGACGGGGATCATTCCCTATTGGCCAAGAAATATGAAAGAAGTAGATGGTACCGGAACGCTAACTTCGTATTGCGCTCTCTCTGAAAAAACGCAAGCTGTGAGCGAACGAACTCCAATGCTTTGACAACCAACTCATGAGAGCTTGTGATGCCGCAGCTTCTAAATCCTGGTCCCAAATAATCGACGATATGCACACCGTCCACATCGCGTTTGATTAGGCTGAGTGCCATCTTTGCCACAGCTTGTTCGCCCGCCGCCTCGCTATCAGGATTGAGGAGCGTCGCGACCTCGTCAAGGGATTGTACAAGTTGTTCTCCAACCACGATTCTCGGATACTGTGCGATCTCGCTTTCCAATTCGTAGGCATTCGCAACCGCAACGCCATAAAGCTCGTTTGCCCTCAGTTCACTGGCCCATCCCATTTCGATGCCACCTCTGATCGCATATCCTCCAGCCAAGCCAGCAAGAGTATTCAGACCTGCCAAACAGAGCAGGCCGACCACTATTGTCATCTTCGAGGACGGATAGCCCTGCCACATTGGAGAAAACACCATCACTCCATCGGACCATCTCTGCTGCCTAAGGTCATGTTGGCGAGCTGCTTCAAGTATTTGCTGAGTCTGTGGATTCGGATGTTCAGTGAGCTTGGACATGGACGAATCGAAGGTGTCAAGAAGAAACTGAGTGTGGTTGTGCAGCGTGCCGACCTTTCCCACTGCGGAGTAGACCTTGTCCACGAAGTCTTCAAGTGCAGCAGGATCTTCCGTCCTTGGAGCACGGTGGGGTAGGGCTTTCAATGCAGCACGTTGTCCAAGGACATCCACAAAACAGACTATGTATTCCCCGAGTGTCGGATACTCTATTTCGGTCATGTCGTGAAATTCCCGATTGACTCATGTCCTCATTGGATCACTTTTCCCCACCCGGCGGCAGGAAACCGATATTCTTCCCTTCCGGCATTCCCTGAATCTTGATCTCGCCGAACTTCTCTTCATACTTCTTGAGGTTGTCTTCGAGCGTTTTGAGAAGAGATTTGGCGTTCTGCGGGGTCATAATTATGCGCGCGAACACCCGGGCTTTGGGAACACCGGGCAAAAAGCGGGCAAAGTCAAAGATGATTTCCGAAGGCGAATGGCCGATCATCACCAGATTCGAGTAAATTCCTTCGGCTTCACTTTCGCGTAGTTCAAGCTGTATCTGCTGTTGCGGTTGTTGCTGTTGCATCCTAACTCCTTGATTAGACGCTTTAATTGTAATATAATGGCGTCCGTAGTCAAGGAGAATCCGGTAGCTATGATCACTCGCGACAGACTCAAACAGCTTTTTGCCAATATCGAAAACGGCCGTGTGCTGGTCTACGGCGATCTGATGCTCGACCAGTATCTCTGGGGCAAGGTTGACCGCATCTCGCCGGAGGCGCCGGTACCGGTCGTCGAGGTCGAA
>CAIYYT010000150.1 GCA_903930455.1 uncultured bacterium
CACGAGTTTTGCGTGATTACGGACGCGAGCCATGTATATGTCTGAGTGTTGAACGGAACCGTCTCCGTCAACCTCCATCTCGATGACAACCGATAGTCGATCCTCATTGAAGTTTAAGGATGTGAGGTTGGTGGAGAGATTTTCAGGGAGCATCGGGAAAATTGCGGCAGCCGTATATACGGAGGTTGTGTTGTGGCGTGCGTGCTGGTCGATTGCTGAACCGTCCTTCACAATCGAGTCCACATCGGCTACGGCAACCAGAATCTTCACTTTGCTACCACCTGTCGCCTCAGCTACAGTCAGTTGATCCAAGTCCCGGGAGTCATCGTTGTCAATGGAAGCCCACAAAAGGTTTGTCAGATCGCGCACCTGCGCGCCGTTCACGGCTGCAGGAGCCTGAATCTTGCCAAGTTCCTCAAGCACTTCCGGAGAGAAGTCAGGAAGTAATCCCCTCTCTATCATGACCCTCCGGGCGATTCGCTGGAGAATGGTGCGGTGCTGGTTACTTGTCGAATTCATGGACTCTACCTATGTGTCAGGATCATCTCATTCATTTACTATACGGCATTGTAGGCACGAGACGCGCAGCAGAGTACAGCTTCAGCCAGCTTCTCAAATACCGAAGCTGGCTGGCTGCTAACACTTATTCACATGCTGACTTCAGGGGCATGTGTCCTGTCTGCTACCTTCCTCGATGGGTGTTGCCGCGGTTGTTGCCATAACTCTTGTTTTGCTTCTGTTGCTTCACCCAGTTCTTATGCTCGGGGTGGTTTGGGTTTACATAGTATCTTGAATCACGGCTGTCGCGGATTGACTCCTGATCGTGACGACCTTTAAAGGATGAATATTTTTCTTTATAGGTTGCGTCATTGAGATACGGTTTCGGCTCATTCACCACTACTTTGTACGAATTGTACAAATCAAAGCCACGATAACGGGATGGCAATGATGATCCGCTTTTCCAACGGCTTCCTTCAGAATAGAAATACCTATGCTGAGGAACATTGTAGTATACGTCAATGTCAGGCAGGTAATAGAATTCAACATGATCATAGCCGGTTGGCCCCCAAATTGGCTGTCGATCTACATTGAAGTTGACCCTAACACTTAGTTGTGCAAATGCAGTGCTCGATAGAAGCACTGCTGCGATAAATGCAAAAATGTAACGCATGATGTTTCTCCTTCGATAGTACATGCAATTGAAATAAACCCGGTCCCGTCTTGCTGGGCTCGGGCTGGTCTTCTGACCAGTAGAATCTGTTTGCTGATTTCTTGTTGAATAGGACCTCCACCGCTATTGCAAAAAATATTTTCGAACCTTTGCAGCGACTTGCCGATCAGTCATCTTGTCAACTGCTTCGAGCAGGACAATACGGTCACCTAGTTTGTCTTTTATGAGACGTTTCTTCAATTCCCCCTTGGCCTCACCGGGACCGAATATCAGAATCGAGTCTGAATCGCGAATGCCTGCGACTACTGCATCGTAATAAATGCTAAGGTCACCAGTAAATTTTCTCTCGCGGCTGTCATCGGCGGGAACCGTCTGCGGGTCATATGAACCCTTGAGGGGTGAATCGCCGGAGCGGCGAAGCTGCTTCTCCACCTTGGATACTATCAGTTTCACTTCTTCCCCTTCGTCGGTAACAACCACAATAAGAGCCTTTCTATGGTCGATCCACAAACCTGCGATTCTTTTCATAAACTCGTTCTTTCTCCATGTCTGGTTCAGTCGCTTCACAGCGATCTGGTCAATCGTTTCGCATCGAGCCCAGCTTCTCTCTGACTGTTAATCGAGCCCGGGTCGGGTCGTCGGTCACATGCCGGAAGGAGAGGTTTGACTAATAAATTAACCGCTCTTTCTTCAACTGGCTCACAACCCGATCAACGACAGAGCTCCTGAATTGATCGGCGGAAGTCGGATCTACCGACTGGCTCGTTACTGACCACACCAACTTGCCATCCCCCTGGGGCACTAAGAGATCAG
>CAIYYT010000151.1 GCA_903930455.1 uncultured bacterium
AACGTCGAAACCTTCGTCAACGTGCCGGTGATCATCAATCACGGCGCCGACTGGTTCCGGAAAATCGGCGTCTCGAAAAACAGCGGCACCAAAGTCTTTTCGCTGGTCGGCAAGGTCCGCAACACGGGTTTGATCGAAGTGGCGATGGGGACGACGATGCGGGAAATTATCTATGACATCGGCGGTGGCATCATCGATGGCCGGCCATTTAAGGGCGTGCAGACCGGTGGTCCGTCGGGCGGTTGCCTACCGGAATCGAAACTCGACCTCCCCGTGGATTTCGACTCTCTGACAGAAGCGGGATCGATGATGGGTTCGGGGGGCATGATCGTGATGGACGACAAAACCTGCATGGTCGATGTCGCGCGCTACTTCCTGCAATTTTTGGTATCGGAATCGTGCGGCAAATGTGTCCCCTGCCGCGAAGGACTCTACCAGTTGCACAAGTTGACGATCAAGATCTGCGAAGGCAACGGCACGGAAGCTGACATAGAGAAGATGGAAAAGCTATCCCAGGAGATCGTTGTTGGATCGTTGTGCGGGCTGGGAAAATCGGGACCGAATCCGCTGCTATCGACGATCAAGTACTACCGCGACGAATATCTTGCTCATATACACGATAAAAAATGCCCCGCCGGTGTTTGTCGGAATCTGATCACCTACCGGGTAATCCCCGAGTTGTGTACCGGCTGTCTGGCGTGCATTACCGCTTGCGCCTATCATGCGATCACTGGCCAGAAAAAGGAGCCGCATGTTATCAATCAGGACCTCTGCGAGAAATGCGGCGCCTGCGTGGCTGTCTGCAAGCATGATGCGATCGAGGTGTCGTAGGAGAAACCCATGATTACCGTGACGATAAATGGAAAATTGGTGCGAGCCAAAGAAGGCGAGATGCTTCTGGCCGTGCTACGGCGCGAGAAGATCGACATTCCGGCGCTTTGCCACCATGAGGCGGTGGAACCCTATGGCGCCTGTCGGCTCTGCATGGTCGAGATCACCAGGAAAGAGTGGGATGGCTGGAAGAACATGGTCACCTCCTGCCTCTACCCGGTGGCAGACGGTCTGATCATTCAGACGCACACGACCGATCTGATTGAACTCCGCAAAACGATTCTCGATCTCTATCTTGCGCGTTGCCCCAATACGCCGGAAATTCAAGACCTAGCAGCACAGTATGGTGTCAACCAGACCAGTTACGAGCAAGTTGCCGACCCGAATGATTGCATCCTCTGTGGGCTTTGCACGCGCATTTGTGACCGCATGGGGTTCAGCGCGATCTCCGCAGTCAACCGAGGACATGGCAGAGAAATCGCTCCACCGCTGAAAAATGCGCCGCCGGACTGTGTTGGTTGCTTGGCCTGCGCTCTCAATTGCCCGACGAATTATATCAAGTTCAAAGATATCGGATACACCCGCGAAATTTGGGGACGAAAGTTCGAACTACTCCGCGACGCCAAAACCGGCCAACCGACGATTACCAAGGAATTTGCCGAATACCTGAGCAAGCATCGCAACATCCCGCAGGATTACTTCGAGCTGAACGACGAATCACATCGCAAGGAAACGGCATTAAATCTCGGCAAAATCGCCATTTGGAGTCGGGAGGTGCCGCAATGAAGTCTCGCTTTATCGTCACCCCGATTCTCTGCACCGGCTGCCGCACCTGTGAACTTGCCTGCTCGTTTACTCATGCCAAAGACGGCAAGGTCGGACGGAGCCGCATCTATCCACTCGCTGGCGGATTCAAAGACCTCTATGTTCCGGTAGTCTGCCTGCAATGCGAAGACCCGGCATGCGTCAAGTCATGTCTGGTGGATGCGATTCACTTCAATGAGAATACCGGCGCCTACGAGATCAATCCGGAGATCTGCGTACGCTGTATGGCCTGCGTAGCGGCTTGCCCGTTTGGGTGTTCGCTATTTGATCCGCAACAAAATCTCGTTATTAAATGCGACCTCTGCGGCGGCGACCCGGCCTGCGCGCATTTTTGCCCCACCAAGGCGTTGACGTACAAGCCAATTGCGGTTTGACAGAATCCGTTAATTTCAGAATTGTAGAGGCGACCCATGCGGTCGCCTTTTTGTTTTGTAACTGTGCTTGGGAATCGGCAGGCAGCTTCAATGACTTCAGCTACAGCGTCTCTATCCGCATCGACATGTCCAGCCAGTCAGCGGAGTGGGTAATGGCGCCGACGGAGATGAAATCAATGCCGGTCTCTGCGTAGGCGCGGACATTGTCGAGCTTCATGTTGCCCGAGGCTTCAATTTCCATTTCCGGTTTGACTCCGTGAATGATCTGCACCGCTTTGGCGCAATCCAGAACAGTGAAGTTGTCAAGCATGATCCGATCAACCGGCAGATGCACCGCCTGCTTGACTTCATCAAATGTCCGAGTCTCGACTTCAATCTTGATGTTTGCAAGTCCCTGGCGAGTTTTGTATTCGACGGCGCGCTGAATCGCTCGATCGACTGAGCCGGCGGCATCAACATGATTGTTCTTAATCAAGATCATATCGAACAGGCCAAGGCGATGATTAAAACCGCCGCCGGAAGCCACCGCGCGTTTCTCCAGCAGCCGCAAACCCGGCATCGTTTTGCGCGTGTCCAGAATCTGGCATGACGTGTGGTTGACTTGTTTGACAAATCGCGAGGTAAGCGTGGCAATCCCCGAAAGATGCATCAAGAAATTGAGCGCCGTTCGTTCGCCGGTCAAGAGCGCCGCCAGAGCCCCTTTGATAGCGATCACTTCCTGTCCCCGAGTGATCGGCGAGCCCTCAAAAAGATCGGTGATAAATTCCGATTCGGGGTCCAGCCGGTAGAAGACCAAAGCAGCGGCATCAAGCCCCGAGATTACGCCATCCTGTTTGGCAACAATCACGGCATGCCCGTGCACCTCAGGGCGCACGGTTGATATAGTCGTGATATCGCCATCTTCCACGTCTTCGGTCAGGGCGCGGTCGACGATATCGATCAGATACTCGGAGGCGACATCCATAATGGCAGGTTAAAGATTTCAATATCTGCTGTCAACAAGCATTATGAAGCGAATCCCTTTGTTGTTGACTTGGCCGCGCCCGCACAATACCATCAATGCCGATGAATGCGCAATCATTGAGCTGGGTGGAAGTTGACGCCACCGCGCTGGAGCAGAATGTTGCAGCGATTCGGTCCAACCTCGCTCCCGGCTGTGGAATGGTACCGGTGGTCAAGGCTAACGCCTATGGGCACGGCTATCTACAAATCGCTCGGTTGCTGGACGGCAAGCAGTTTCCTTACATCGGCGTTCACAACCTCGAAGAAGCATCCATACTTCGCGAAGGCGGAATCAAGAACGACATTCTGATACTCGGATACGTTCCTCTAGGAGATCTGAAGATCGCTGTCGAAGCCGGATTTGATTTCGTCGTCTACAACATCGAAACCCTTCGCAAACTGACGGAGGTCGCCAACGACAAGACGCCCGCAAAATGTCATCTCAAACTGGAGACCGGCACCAATCGACAAGGAGTTATGCGCGAACAACTCCCCGATTTTCTGGCACTCTTCTCAAGCAAACCACAACTCCAACTTGTCGGTGTCTCAACGCATTTCGCCAATATCGAGGACACGACCGACCACTCGTACGCCGAGTTTCAGTTCAAGCGGTATGCCGAGATGAAGCAGGTGATTGAAGCTTCGAAGTTACCGGTCAAGTACTATCATATGGCATCCTCGGCGGCATCGCTACTATTCCCGCACACGCATTTCAATCTCGCGCGTGTCGGCATTGCGCTGTATGGTCTGTGGCCGTCGAAGGAAACGTATCTTTCCTATCGCATGTCAGGTAAACAGAATCAGATTCTCAGACCGGTGTTGACTTGGAAGACGATCGTGGCACAAGTCAAAGATGTCCGCAAAGGCGAATACATTGGCTATGGCACAACCTATCGTGCGACCGCCGATCTTAAGATTGCGGTTGTGCCCATCGGCTACTATGACGGCTATGATCGGCAGCTCTCCAATAGCGGACATGTCTTGATAAACGGCATGCGCGCGCCGATTCGCGGCAGAATTTGCATGGATATCTTCATGGTCGATGTCACCGATATACCGGACGTTCGCCTGGAAAGCGAAGTCGTCTTAATTGGGCGTTCGGGAGATGAAGTGATTCGCGCCGAGGATGTCGCCGGGTGGGCCAATACTATCAACTACGAAGTCGTTTCACGCATTGGGTCGCATTTGGAGCGACGAGTTATCAACCAGCGGAGTTAGTATGCCATTTCTGGAAGCGGAAGATAAGCGAATATTCTATCAGGTAGTTGGCAGCGGTGAGCCACTGATAATGGTTCATGGCGTAGCCGTCGACAGTCGCTATTGGAATGATATCCCGCAGTTTTTGAGCAGTAAATACGCGGTGGTCACCTACGATCAACGAGGACACGGCCAGAGCTATGCACCCCCTACTGGATATTCATATCGCGATCATGTCAACGACCTCAAATGGCTGATCAAGGAACTCGGCTTCAAGAAAGTGACCTTTGTGGCCCATTCAGCAGGTGGCGCCATCGCGATAAAATTCGCGCTCCAACATCCGGAGTTTATCAAAGCAATGGTGTTGGAAGCGCCCCACATTGTGGGCTATCGCGACTACACCGACTGGCCAAATGTCTACCGCACGGCGCGCATCATTGACATTGATCAGGCGAAAATCCAGTGGGAGGGCTTCCGGCTGTTTAGTCGACTGCGCAAAGGTTCTCCGGAACACGAGCTGTTTCTCCAATGCCTCCGCGATTTCCCCGGCAAGGTCTGGACTGATCCGGAAGCCGCACGTTATGTTGACGAAAGCGATCTGAAACTACTGGACAATTTGACTCAACCGGCGCTGTTGCTCTGTGGGCGCGACGATTTGGATTTTTTGCCACTGGCGAAACTGGTCAATGCGCGTCTGATCAACGGCGCACTGTTTGAGATTCCCGACTGCGGACACATGATTCATCTGGAGAAACCGGACATCTTCAGGCGGGAGTTGACGGCATTTCTGAAGCTGTAGGGGCAAGACCGCATCTGGTCTCCCTATTTTGAGTGTTGTGCTACATCACAATAGCGCGAAAGACAGACCATGCCGCTCAGATTAATGAAATCATCATCGAATGGCAGTAGTTTTTCGCCCGAACGACGGCTGAGACTCCTGCTGACAGTCCTGCTCTTGACCGTCGTCATGAGCACTCTCGGCTATCGGCTTATCGAAGGGGGCACCTTCCTTGATGCCCTCTACATGTCGGTCATCACAATCGCCACCGTCGGGTTCAAAGAGGTCTACCAGCTTTCAAATGCCGGCAAGGTCTTTACGATCTTGGTCATAACGTTCTCAGTGGTGACCCTCGCCTACACTGTCGGAACACTGGGACAATTGCTAATTGAGGGGGAATTGCGCGAGATTCTCGGAAGGAGGAAAATGGAAAAGCGGATAAAAGAAATGAAAGACCACTTCATCATAGTCGGTTACGGTCGCGTTGGGCAGATGGTCTTCTCCGAATTCTGCCGACAGAACGTGCCGAGCGTGATCATCGAGAACGATCCACAAATGCTACCGGCGCTACACAAAAACTGCCCGCTGGCTATCGAAGGAAGCGCCATCGAAGATGAGGTGCTGCTCGCAGCCGGCATTCAGAACGCTCGCGGGTTGGTGAGCACAATTCCCAACGAGTCGGATAGCGTTTACATCGCTCTTACGGCGCGTCAACTGAATCCCAAGCTGTATGTTATTGCACGTGCTGACAGCAAAGCGATGGAAAAGAAGTTGCTGCGTGCCGGAGCAGATCGGGTCGTGATCCCGCACGAGATCGGCGGCAAACGTCTGGCTTTGGCTTGTCTGCGTCCCAACGTTGTCGATTTTATGACCTTGGAATCCTCCGGTGGCAAGCTGGGTTTGAGCATCGAGGAGATTGAAGTACCGGCGGAGTCCGGCATCGCAGGCCAAAGTCTGAAACACTCCAATTTCCGCGCCAAATATGGCGTAACCGTCGTCGGAATCAAAAAGCAAAACGGCGATCTGGAACTAGATCCTTCGGGAGATATCATCGTTGAAACAGGCGATATCTTGGTACTGATCGGTAAATCCGATGCCTTGGAAAATCTTGGGAGTCTCTCAAAAACATGATGTCTCCTGAATCCAATATGGCTACTCACAAGCGAGAAGACGATCTGACTCTTCTGCTCAGGACACTCGCCTTCGCCGCACGCAAACATCGGCATCAAAGACGCAAGGATGCTCGCGGCTTGCCCTATATCAATCATCCCATCGGTCTGGCAAACGTGCTCTTGTCCGAGGGGGGCATCTTCGATATTCAAGTGCTTTGCGCGTCGATTCTCCACGACACTCTTGAAGACACGTCTGCAACTCGCGCGGAGTTGACAGAACTTTTCGGTGAGAAGATTAGTGATATTGTCGTCGAAGTGACGGACGACAAGCGTCTGTCCAAGCGTGAGCGCAAACGACTACAAATCGAGCACGCGGCGCAACTTTGTCCGGAAGCCAAGCTGGTCAAGCTGGCCGACAAGATCTGCAACCTACGAGATGTACTCGCGTCTCCACCGGTAGGCTGGAGTCGGTCACGAAAACGCGAGTATTTCGAATGGGC
>CAIYYT010000152.1 GCA_903930455.1 uncultured bacterium
CTGAGAAAGCTTTCTAACAATTGATATTGAACAACGTATTTTCGAGGGAGCCTTATGCCACTTCCAAAACGAAGACATTCTAAGCAACGCGGTCGCAAACGCCGCACACATTATGTAGCCACTGCGCCCGCGCTGGTGGAATGTTTGCATTGTGGCGAGAAAAAACTGTTCCATCATATTTGCCCTGCTTGCGGTTACTATCGGGGCACGCAAATAACCGCCGGAAAGGAAAAGTAGCTCTTCTGTGAGACAGACTATCGCCATCGACTGCATGGGCGCAGATCTGGGTCCTTTGCCATTGATCAGCGGTGCTGTGGAGTATTTACGCAATCCGCAGAACACGGGGACGAGTATTGTCCTGATTGGTGACGAGCCTCTGATCAGGGAATATTTGAAGGGTTTGGGTGTTAATGGCAATCTGTCTCTCTCAGTTGTGCATGCTTCCGAAGTGGTAGACATGCATGTCGCAGCCACAGAGGGTCTCAAGAAGAGGGATTCCTCGATGGCTGTGGCGGTACGGATGCACAAAGAAGGTCTGGTGGACGCCGTTATTTCCGCTGGAAATACCGGCGCCGTTATGGCAAACGCCGTTCTGACACTGGGCCGTCTTCAGGGTGTGTCACGTCCCGCGATAGCGGCGGCAATGCCGAATCGGCTGGAGCGCTGGACGCTGCTTCTCGACGTCGGCGCCAACGTCGATGTAAAGCCCGACCACATCCTGCAATTCGCCCAGATGGGGGTGTCTTATGCAGAGGACATTCTTAAGATCCAATCCCCACGGGTTGGTCTGCTCTCGATCGGCGAAGAGTCGGTCAAAGGCAATGAATTAACCGCCTCCAGTCATGAGTTGCTTGCCAAAGGCAAGGCCATGACGTTTGTTGGCAATGTCGAAGGGCGCGATATTCTGGAAGGTACCTGCGATGTCGTGGTCTGCGACGGCTTCATCGGCAACATTATTCTCAAGTTTGCCGAATCGATGAAAGGTTTTTTGGAGTCGCGCATCCACAAACAGATCAGTTCGAATCCTTTCTCCAAAGCCGGTGCGATTCTAATGGGGCCGTTTTTACGGCGAATGCGACGAGTGTTTGACTACTCCGAATACGGAGGCGCGCCGCTTCTCGGAATCAACGGCAATTGCGTTATCAGCCATGGCAAATCCTCGGCGAAAGCCATCAACAACGCCGTCAAGATCGCCGTTGAGATGGTCCGCACTGATGCCAAGGGGCACATTGAAAGGCGCATCGCCGGCAACCAACAAGAAATTATAGGACGATGAACAACAAGCTTGTCTCAGCCAAAATGGCAGGTATCGGCGCATATGTGCCCGAGACCATCCTTACCAACGCATATTTTGAAAAGATCGTCGACACTTCGGACGAATGGATTGTCACCCGTACCGGCATCAAGACGCGTCATGTTGTCGGCAATTCGGGCGAAGTCACTTCGGACATGAGCATCAAGGCTTCGCAACAGGCATTGGCCGATGCTCGCATGTCCCCTGAAGAATTGGACATGATTATTATCGGTACAGTTACCCCTGATATGAGGACACCTTCCACGGCCTGCTTCGTACAAAAAGCACTGGCCGCCAAGAACGCCGCGGTTATGGATGTCAATGCCGCCTGTGTCGGTTACATCTACGCTCTGACCACTGCACGCGCCTACATTCTTGCCGGAATGGCGCGCAATGTTCTGGTGGTTGGGTGCGAAACGTTGACGTCGATTACGAACTACAAAGATCGCGGCACCTGCGTGCTGTTTGGCGACGGAGCCGGTGCCGCCGTACTGCAGCGAGTGGACGAACCTGGCATCGGTGTCTTGGCGACTCATCTCGCCGCGAATGGTGATTTCACCGATCTGCTCTGTGTTCGATTGGGCGGTTCGCGAAACCCGCTGACACCGGAGAACATCAATGCTGACGGCCGGTATCTCTATATGAACGGTTCCGAGGTTTACAAGCACGCGGTGCGCTTTATGCAAAATGCCGCCGAGAAGGTGATCGCCGACGCCGGTGTTAGGGCCGAGGATATTTCGCTGTTCATTCCGCATCAGGCGAATATCCGCATCATCGATTCGCTTGCCAAACGTCTGTCAATTCCCGAAGAGAAGCTCTTTGTCAATATCCAGAACTACGGCAACACTTCCTCCGCCTCTATACCGATTGCCATGGCGGAAGCCAGGCAACAGGGTCGTCTGAAACGTGGTGATCTTGTGCTTTTGGTATCCTTCGGAGGCGGACTGGTTTGGGGCGCCGCTCTGGTCAGGTTTTAGTCATGAGCAAAATGGCATTCCTTTTTCCGGGGCAAGGCTCGCAGTACGTCGGCATGGGGCAGGATTTATACGAGAAGTACAACGACGTAAAGTCGCTCTATCATTCCGCGTCAAAGATTCTCGGCTATGATCTGGCGATGGTGAGTTTCACCGGTCCAGAGGAGAGGCTCAAAAAGACCGTTGTCACGCAACCCGCAATTCTCGTGCACTCACTTAGTTGGTTACTGGCGTTGAAACAATCGGGATTGCAGCCGGACTATGCCGCCGGGCACTCGTTGGGTGAATACTCGGCATTGGCGTCGGCCGGTTTCTTGACGTTCGAGAATGCGGTGACCGCAGTCAATACCCGCTGCAAGGCCATGCAGGAAGCATGTGAGCACAGCCGAGGCACGATGGCGGCCATAATCGGGCTGGATCGTTCGGCGATCATGACACTCGTGGACAGAATGAAACCGCAGGGTATCTGTGTGCCGGCGAATTTTAACTCCAATGATCAGGTCGCGATCTCGGGCGACTATGAGACAGTTGAAAAGGCGCTGCCTGTGGCCAAGGAATTGGGAGCCAAGCGCGCGATCCTATTGCCGGTCGGTGGTGCGTTTCATTCGCCCCTGATGCAGCCGGCGGCTGCAAAACTGAGAGTTGCTCTCGATCAAATCGTTTTCCAAACACCCCGATTTCCGGTGGTCGCCAACGTGACCGCCAAAGCCGAGACCGATCCGAACCGGGTGAAGGATTTGCTGGTGCAGCAGATCACTGCGCCGGTGCAATGGGTGGCGACGCTTGAGGAGTTCTTTGGTTTGGGGGTGCGCCGGTTCGTAGAAATCGGACCTGGGAAAATATTGTCTGGATTGGTCAAACGGACGCTGCAAGATGTTGAAATCATGAGCCTTGACAAACTGCCGGACTTTGATTTGGTTGGCGGGAAATTGCTGGAGGCGGTTTGAGACTTACGGGCAAAGTGGCGTTAGTTACCGGCGGTGCTCGCGGCATCGGTCGGGCAATTGTCGAAAAATTGATTGATAACGGCTGCAAGATTGTGATTGCCGACGTTTTGGATGACGCGGGCAATCAGACGGTAGCTGAGTTGTCAGGTCGCGGTGACGTGGTTTTTGTTCATTGCGATGTCACCTCCGCCGCGAACGCGCAGACAGCCGTTGATCACGCGGTAGCAAAATTCGGGACGTTAGATATTTTGGTGAACAATGCGGGTATCGCCAAGGATGCTCTTCTAATCAGAATGACTGAGTCGGACTGGGATCGGGTGTTGACGATCAATCTCAAAGGCGCATTTCTCATGACCCAAGCGGCTTCGCGGGTCATGATGAAGGCGCGTTCCGGACGCATCGTCAACATTTCCTCGGTGGTTGGTCTGAAGGGCAATGCCGGTCAAGGGAACTATGCGGCATCCAAGGCGGGACTCATCGGTTTTACAAAGAGCATTGCCAAGGAACTTGCGGGGCGCAATGTGATGGTGAATGCCGTGGCACCGGGCTATATTCAAACCGAGATGACTGAAAGTCTTCCCGAAGCTGCCAAACAAGCTTTTCTCGCTGATATACCGCTCAAGCGCGCCGGTCTTCCGGAGGATGTCGCCAACGCCGTGCTTTTTTTCGCGGCAGACGAGTCTACTTACATCACGGGTCAGGTGCTGCCTGTCTGTGGCGGTCTACTGATGTGAAATTTGAGATCAATTAAATCTGAATCATTTGGAGGAGATGGAAATGGACGTCGAAGCAAAGGTAAAAGAGATCATCGTTGAGCAGCTTAACGTTGATAAAGAGGCCGTGGTACCGACGGCGAAGTTTGTTGACGATCTCGGTGCCGATTCTCTGGATACTGTCGAACTGGTGATGGCGCTGGAAGAGGCGTTTAGTCTGGACATTCCGGATGACGATGCGGAAAAGATCGGCAC
>CAIYYT010000153.1 GCA_903930455.1 uncultured bacterium
CCTGCATGCCCCAGGACACCACCGATAATGATTGCCACGTTACCAACATGGTTTATGTCCCAACGCTGGGGAAGTGGATATACGTCGATCCAACTTTCAATGGCTATTTCATGGATGAAAATAGGCAGTTACTAAATCATGCCGAAGTGCGTGAACGCATGATTGAGGGCAAACCATTAGTTCTCCCCGACGACCTGGACTGGAACGGTATGCCCAAGGACAAGCAGGAGTACCTTGCGTATATGAGGAAAAACCTGTTCCGCTTTATTTGTCCGGTGGGGAGCGAAGCCGGGTATGAATCGCGTACCGGCTTGCGCCAATGGGTCTACCTCAATCCCACTGGCTACGATTCAGCACGTGTCGGTAAGGCCGACACATCCAGCACGAAAACGATGTCTATCGACTATTACACAGACAACGCCGATTTCTTCTGGGCCAAACCGTAACGGTAGGTCAAGACACAAGTAGCTTTGATCGAGTGAAAATACAAAACAAACCGGCAGGCTGTACGCCTGCCGGTTCTTGCCAATGGGGAAACAACGAAAAGGATTAGTTAGCTTTGACTCTGGATCTGCAGGTCGAGATGCCAAGCGGCAGATAGGCAGGGCAAATGCCGACGAAGGCGGTCAGTACCGGCAGAACGCCAATGACGCCCCACCAGCTTTTCAGCGCAATTCCCAGCACTAAGATCGCCAGTCCGACTAGAACGCGAATGATCTTATCTGTTGTCCCAATGTTGCGATGCATTTTCGATATCCTCCTGTAACCATCACTATCTATTCGACTTAGCTCGGTTGATCATCGTTCTTGCGAGCTAGTTGTCAATAAGAACAAGAAAGACCCATATTTGTTCCCTTCCAATAGTTTTGACTGGAGTTCGGTTTCTGTGATTCTGCAAGGTTGGGCGATAACTTAGGGCGTCAGCGTCGGGGCCTAACGGCAGGATTCTCCGCATACCCCACACCCTGGCCTTCTCTCAAACGTCACAGTCTCAAACGTCATAGAGTCGGCGCGGAAGATCAGGAGAGCATTCGAAACGGGGTTTTCACCAGTCAACAAATAACGCAGCGCCAGCGTCGCCTGAAGGGATCCGATTACACCAGGCAATGCTCCGAACACCGGTGTCGGCTTGAGGCTTGGCAGCTCCTCGGGCATGAGACACGCCAGGCAGGCGGATTGCGGTGGATTGAACAAACTCAACTGCCCCAACCATTCATTTATCGCCCCGTAGACAAAGGGGATATTGAGATCGAATGACGCCTTGTTTAACTTCAAGCGGTCAGAGTGATTATCCAGGCCATCGATTATCAGGTCGCATCCCGAGGCCAACCCGCTGACGTTGGCCTCGGTCAGCTTGTTCGATATGGCCTCAATCTCGATTTCGGGATTTTGTGCCGAGAGCCTCCTTGCCACTAGGGCCGCCTTGGGCTTGCCGATATCCTCGGCGGTAAACAGAATCTGGCGATTTAGGTTGGATTGCTCCACACTGTCGCTATCGCATATTCGCAGATGCCCTACTCCAGCCGCGGCCAGATAGGTCGCGCTGATCCCTCCTAATCCTCCAACACCAACAATCAGAACGCGAGCACTCTTGAGCCTTTCCTGATCCCAGCCGTCAACCAGGAGTTGACGTTGATATCTCTCAATTTCAGATTTCGATAGGGACATGGGGTCGAATTTTCAACCGCCGGAAACGGGGGGCTGGAGTGTTATCGTTTGGCCATCGGACGGCTTGAATGATAAATCCTTCAGTTTGCCATCAACATGAATGAGGGCGACAAAGGCGGAATCTACCGAAATATCCTTGAGGATTTCGGCGATTGTCTTCTCGCCATCAATCTCGACCTTGCGGGTGTAATGATCAACATCAGGTTTAAGCTTTTCGCGAAGCTGGCCTCCAGCGCGTAAATAGATAATCATTATCTGCTCCACAAAAATGGGTGTAATTCAGACCCAACTCCGCTTTACTAAAATGCCTTCGGCTTGTATCGTTCGCCACGGACAGCAGGAATGCCGTTGGGAAGCGGTTTTCCCAAGAGTCCGATCTTTTCGATATTATCCGCCGCAAAATCAAGCTTCAAATCATGCAACACCTCGCGGCTGGGGTTGCCATCATTATCCCACCCACGGCAGGCGTAATATTCATCGAGCATCGTTTCGATCTGCTCTTTGGTCAGTCCCTTGCCGGCGCTGGGGCCGGTTGGAATCTTGTCCTCCCAGGATCGCGCCGGTGGGTAATCGAACGTGCGGCCGTTGGCCTTGTTGCGTTCGAGGTAGTGGCATCGCACCAGATTCCAGATCTTCTCCGAGGTTTTGAACGCCTCGGCGGCATCGATATTCCACCCAGTAATGAGATTGAGCGATTCGACAATCTCCTCCGGCTCAATATCGAGTTCGCCCCAGAAGAGGCGGCAGATGCACCAGCAGTCGAACAGCGGCCGGATATGTTGCAGGTAAACCACCACCTTAGCGCGTCCCTCGACCTTGTCGCGCCCCTCGGCCATGTCGACCGTAATTGTCCACGAGCGGTTGTGATGCGCGCCGATATCGCAGGTCATGTACGAAAGCAGCATCCCCGGGGCGTAGCGACCATCATACCCCGACATCTCCTGCCCCTTAACCTGCATGGCGAATTTTTCGCTGCCCCGTCCGATTTTCTCCGCAGCCCGCTTGGTACCGCCGGCGAAATACTCGCCGATCCCGCGGCGATGCACCACCATGTCGACAAAGTGTTCGGTATCCTCCACCGAACCCCAGTTGAGCGTATGCCCTTCGAGATCGTCGGTGGTAATCAGTCCGCGCTGGAAGCATTCCATGGCAAACGCCACCACGCCACCGCCCGACATGGTGTCCATGCCGACATTGTCCATCAGCCAGTTCAGGTAAGCGACCTGGTTGATGTCGGTCATGCCGAGGTTCGATCCGCACAGGGCGCCAGTCTCGTATTCAGGGCCCTCGAGATAGACCGTTTCCTTGCCCGGCAGGACAGCCTTGGTGTACTTGCCGCAGTTCATCCAGCATCCGAAACAGGCTTTGTGCGTGATGAGGCACCTCTCCACTAACGCATCGCCGCTAATGCCCTTGATGTCCTCGAAATATGTGGTCTGGAAATTCCGAGTCGGGATAACCGCGTTGTCGTTGGACCATTCGATGAAGAATGCCGTGCCATACTTTTGCCACGGAGCCATGTTAGGATGAGTCTGCGTCCGTTTGATGATCGCTGTTACTTGTTCGGTCAGCTTGTCGAGATTGTGGACGTTGATTCCGCAGGTACCTCTGATGGCGATCGCCTTGAGCTTCTTCGAACCCATGACCGCCCCTTGCCCTGTCCGTCCCGCCTGGCGGCCGAAATCGTGCGTGATGCATGAGAAGCGAATGCCATTCTCGCCAGCCGGCCCGATGGTAGCGATCTCGAAATCCTCGCCCAGGTCTTTCTTCATTGCCGGTTCGCATGCCAATGACCCCATGCCCCAATACTGGGAGGCATCGCGAAGCTCAACCGTATCGTCATCGATAAAGAGATAAACCGGCTTGGGGGAAATGCCGGACATAATTACCATATCGTAGCCGGCAAATTTGAGGGTTGGCCCCAGATGGCCGCCCATGTTGGAATCACCATGACCGTTGGTCAGGGGGGAGATCGAGCCGAATCCGATCTTGGCGCCGGCTGGGATAAAGCAACCGCTCATGACCCCGGCACTCATGATGAAGAGATTCTCCGGCCCCAACGGATCGGCGTCGCGGGGGACTTCGTCGTAGAGAATCTTGGCGATCGCGCCGCGTCCTCCGAACCATTCGCGCATCAGCTTTTCATCGGTGGGGTATCGCTTGATCTCCCCGGTGGAGAGATTAATGCGCAACGTCGTGCCGGCCAGTCCTCTGGAGCTCGTAGAGCTGTTTGCCATTACTTGCTCTCCTTCACCGGCCTGGTATGAATTGTGATTGCGCCGGTGTTACATAGCTTGGTGCATTTGAAACAGTTGTCGCAGATAATGACGTGGTCTAGGTCGCGATGCTGGAAGATCACGCCGGGTTTGCAGACCGGGATACATACGCCGCAATTGGTGCATTTTTCTACGAGCACGATATAGGCACCGTCATCGCGACGGTAGATGGCGCCCTCGGGGCAAACCTCCATACACTTTCCGCACTGCGTGCAGACCCTGGGCTTGTATACCCCCGGCTGCGGGAAGTGTGCCTCGATTCTCAAGCTGGCCTTTTTGGGATTAATCTCACCATAATGGCAGATAGCGCAAATCTGCATACACAGGCGGCATCCGCTGCACTTGCCCGATATTACTTTAATCCTCTTTATTTCCATACCGTCCTTGAATACCTGTTGCATTACCTAATATATCTGCCCGGCAATCCAGATGGCGGCCACGAGAACTACAGAGACGATTCCGAGCGCGACAGTTGGCATCCGCAACCTACGCAGCAGGGCGTCGGGTTGGACGGCATTGCCCAGGTAATATCCGAGATGTATGGTCACAATCGAGATCAGCGACGCGCTCACGGCGTCGGAGAGAAGGAACGAGCGAATCCCCGCCCAACCCGTCGAGGCCCATGGTTCTTGGCGCAGCACGTACGCGGCGATAAATGCGAACATCGCATATGACACGTAGACTATGACCGGCGCAGCGATTGTTCTGTATATCGGGCTGCGATCAAGGCGTCCTTTGAATGTCGAGTAGGCTGTATCGAAAACGATCCCGTTGATCATCACCGCCGCGAACTGGCAGGGGTAGAAATTGGCGGAAGCGATCTTGAACAGGCCGGCGATCAGCGCCATTATAACAACTGAGCCGGGGAAATGGACCAGGCGTTTGGAGGCGTAGAGAATGATGATGCCGAGCCCAAAGAGCAGGGCGGATTTCTGCGGCATCCCCATGGCACGGAACAGGTCCCGTCCGAATAACTCCAGCGCACCCCACAACGACCCGAAAAGCAATACGATCAGGATCTTCTCATATTTACTCATAATTCGCTCCGGCAATTGAACACCTATGCCCTTATCGGCTTGGACTCTCCGCCTCTAAAATTCGACCACAAGAACTCATACGGCTTTCATAAGTAAATATGTGACACTCCCTTTGACAAGGCTAAAATACGGTCTGTCTTACACGCTTACGTGTCAATTGGCCGACCCGTGCAACCCCCTATCGGGCACTAAACTCCATGCCTTCTGCCAACAGGCCCACAAAAAGAAAACGCGAAATGCACACCATTATTCATGATTACCAGCCACAACGATGTGACCTGACCCTATAGGCGAGGTCATGAGTCATGATCTGGCTGTTCCCTCTGGCCTTGCGCCGACCTCAATTGCAGGAAGAATATGAGGTTGCCGAGGATCTTCTAAGCGAGTTCAGCGGTCGACTATGCGAGTGTTGATAACATACAAAAACAGTGACACTTGTTCGAATCCCACCGAAACCGGTTGACATTCAGATGGCGAAAGCGGTATTTTGGTATAATTTAGAGGGATTGTCTGTGTGAAGGAAGTCACAATTTCACTGCTACTGACGATCATATTCAGGAGATTGGATGCCTCAGGCTTATAAGAATTTTATAAATGGAGAATGGGTCGCTTCCCAGAGGGGGGAGACCTTCGAAGACCGCAATCCAGCCAACACCGATGAAGTCGTTGGCGTGTTTCAGAAATCAGACCAGAGAGATGTCAACGCAGCCATTGAAGCGGCGAAAGAAGCCTACAAGAAATGGCGTCTGGTTCCGGCTCCGAGGCGGGCGGAGCTCATCTACTACGCCGGGCAACTTCTGGTTAAGCGCAAAGAAGATTATGCCACCGCGATGACACGTGAGATGGGCAAAGTGCTTAAAGAGAGTCGCGGTGATGTTGAGGAAGCTATTGATATTTCCTACTTTACGGCAGGTGAAGGCCGTCGCATGTACGGTCAGACCACGCCGTCCGGGTTGCCCAACAAGTTCCAGATGTCAATTCGCCAACCGTTGGGTGTCTGCGCGATGATCACGCCATGGAATTTTCCAATGGCGATTCCTTCATGGAAAGTCATCCCCGCATTGGTCTGCGGCAATACCGTTGTACTCAAGCCGGCAACCGAAACGCCAATGTCGAGCGTCAATTTCATCCAGACTTTGGCGGACGCGGGAATTCCAAAAGGAGTGATCAATCTGGTGACCAGTACCGGTAGTCAGGTGGGAACGCCCTTGATGAACCATCCCGATGTCAAGATCGTGTCATTTACCGGTTCATCGGAAGTTGGCTCGATTGTGTCCAAGGCCTGTGCGCCCGATTTCAAGCACTGCTCGCTTGAGATGGGGGGGAAGAATTGCATGGTGGTCATGCCGTCGGCGAAACTTGATCTGGCGGTGGATGGTGCGCTTTGGGGTGCGTTTGGCACGACCGGTCAACGTTGCACGGCCACTTCCCGCATTGTGGTTCACAAAGATGTCTACAAGCAGTTTGTCGAGAAGTTGACGGAATGCACCAAGAAGCTCAAGGTCGGCCACGGTCTTGATCCGACAGTCGATATGGGACCGGCAATCAACCAGTCACAGCTTGACAATGACCTGCGCTATATTGGAATCGGCAAGAAAGACGGCGGACGTCTGGTAACCGGTGGCGAGCGGCTGACCGGCGGCATTTACGATAAGGGCTATTTCCTGCAACCAACGATTTTCGCAGACATCACGCAGCAGATGACCATCTGGAAGGAAGAGATTTTTGGGCCGGTGTTGTCGATTGCCATGTGTGAATCGCTGGAGCAGGGAATTGAAATGGCCAATGATAGTGCCTACGGTCTGTCGGCTTCGATCTATACGCAGGACATAAACGAAGCGTTCAGCGCGATGCGCGATGTCTATACCGGCATTTTCTATGTTAACAGCCCGACAATCGGCGCTGAAGTGCATCTGCCTTTCGGCGGCACAAAGGCGACGGGCAACGGCCATCGCGAAGCGGGAATTCAGGCTCTTGACGTTTTCAGCGAGTGGAAGTCATGTTACATTGACTTCTCCGGCACGTTGCAGAAGGCGCAAATCGACGAATAGTTGAGTAACAACACGCGAAAGCGAGTTTGAGATAATATGAGTTCATCCCCGCACACCGGGAGTATCGTCAGCCACCGGATTCGCAGCTACTTTCTGCGCGTCATCTGGTACGCCTCCGCAGTCTGAGCATCAAAGGTGACTCTGTATTGGTGTTAACGATTTATTGGCGTGAATATTCTTAAATCATCGGAGGATAGAGGATGGCAAAGAAACGAATCCTGATCATGGGAG
>CAIYYT010000154.1 GCA_903930455.1 uncultured bacterium
ACGGCCATCCCAGGTGGCAATTCCAAGCGCGTAACCAAAGAAGAACAGCAGGAGATTATCAAGCTCGGCGAGCAAATGGTAGAATTCGCCAAGTTCACGATCAAGGTGCTGAATGATGTTGTGTTGGCGAACAAGGGATATGTCGATCTGATTCTTTCCGACATGTTCACCCACAAGACTTACAACATGGGTCTGGTGGATGCCAACGGCAAGACCAACTTCTATGATGGCAAGGTCAGAGTCACGGCTCCGGATGGCAGCAGACACGCTGAGTACGAGCCGAAGGACTATCTCGAATATGTTGCCGAGCATGTTGAACCCTACAGCTATCTCAAGTATCCCTACTTGAAGAAAGTGGGTTGGAAGGGTTTTGTTGACGGGATGGACTCGGGTGTATACAAAGCGACGCCATTGTCGCGCTGCAATGTTGCCGACGGTATGGCGACGCCACTCGCACAGGCGGAATACGAACGAATGTATGAGACCCTGACCGGCGATCGCACCGGCAAAACGCCGATTCATTCGACACTAGCAACCCATTGGGCGCGGGTAGTTGAGTTGGTGTTTGCGGCTGAAGCGACACTGCAGCAGGCCAAGGATGACGAAATCACATCCGACAAGATCCTCAATCCTCCGACAGGTATTGTCGGCGAAGGTGTTGGCATAGTTGAAGCCCCGCGCGGAACGTTGACACACCATTACAAAACCGACCAGAACGGCATTGTGACCGAAGCCAATCTGATCGTCGGTACGACAAACAACAACGCGCCGATATCGATGTCGATCAAGAAGGCGGCAGAGGGTTTAATTAAGAAGGGCGTGAAAGTCACCGATGGCATGCTCAATCGAATTGAGATGGGGTTCCGCGCTTATGATCCCTGTTTTGGTTGCGCTACGCACACGTTGCCTGGTGAGATGCCGCTGGAAGTGATTGTGCATGATGCGGAGAGTGGCGAAGTTATTCAAGTCGTGCGGAGGAATTTTTGAAGCCATTGCTGGTGTTGTGCCTCGGCAATGACATTCTCTCTGATGACGCCTTTGGGTCTGCTGTTGCCAAGCGATTAAACGGCAATGGCTTCGACGCCAACGTTGAGGTAATATTTGCACCGACAGCCGGCTTCGGACTACTTGACTTGCTGAAAGACCGCAAGGCGGTGTTGATCGTGGATGCGATCATCACCGGTAAGGCCGAGCCGGGCACAGTGCATTTTTTTCCAGCAGGAATATTGACTCCGTCATACAACCTGATCAACAGCCACCAGATCAACTTGCCAACCGCATTGGAATTAGGCAAACAGTTGGGTATGGCGATGCCGTCTGATATTCAGGTAGTTGCCGTTGAAGCTCAGGACGTCGAGACCATCGGTGAGCAGATGACGCCGCCGGTGGAGAAGGCAGTTGAGACGGTGCTAACGGCAGTGAAAAGCTGGGTTGATTCCAAGATAACAGAGAGGTCGCAAACATGACGTCAGACGACAAGACCAGAAACGCGTCAAACTCACCGAGTAGTCCGCTATCGTGCCCCGATTGTGGGGGCAGAGGTTGGATGGACAATCGTTGTGCCACTCCTGATGCATCGGACCTTTGCAGCGTCTGCAACGGTAAGGGTTTTGATGCGGGTGGTAAAGAGTGCTATGCTTGCCACGGCACCGGTCGAATCGAAGTGCGTAAGATCGACAAGACTGTTTGCCCCAAGTGCCGCGGTGCCGGTGTCTATCCGGTTCCGCCGTCAATGACAGAGGATCAGTTCGCCTATCGACCGGGGAAAAGATAGCGATACCATCTGGCACACTCTGAAAGACTTTTGAGGGTTGCAGTTTCTGGCAACCTTCTTTCTTTTCGTACCAAAGTCGGGCATTGGACGTGAGCATTCTTACTCGTTGACATCTCAAGTCAAATCAATAACTTACCGATAATTTGAAACAATGGCTCTTTTCTGAGTAAAACCATTGATAGGGTGACTGTTCTTCAGAAAAACAAACGAGTTTGAGGAGAGAAATGAAACG
>CAIYYT010000155.1 GCA_903930455.1 uncultured bacterium
AGGGCTTCGGCGAATCGAAGCCAATTGATGTCAACACCAGTGCCGAGGGGAAGGCTAACAATCGGCGCGTGGAGTTGGTAAAGCTGTAGTTCGAAAATCAGGGGCGCCTCATCTATCAGAAAGAGGCGCCTATCTCTAAGATCAGATTCTGGAGGGAAACATGAATCTAGTAGACAGAGCCAAGAACATCATCATGACACCGACCACGGAATGGGAAGTGATCAAGACCGAGACTCTTTCCACCGGCGAAATGATCGGCGGTTATGCGGCGATTCTGGCACTAATACCGGCTGTAGCGGGCTTCATCGGCAAGTCGTTGATCGGCATCTCACTTCTGGGTTCGACGATTAAGATTCCGATTGTGCCCGGATTCCTGTGGGCAGTGCTGACGTACATCATGTCGCTGGTATCGCTCTGGATCATGGCGATGATCATCGATGCCCTGGCACCGTCCTTTGGCGCCACCAAAGACATGAACGGTTCGATGAAAGTCTCGGTCTTTTCGATGACCGCTGTCTGGGTTGCGGGAATTTTCTCCATTATTCCGCTGCTGGGAATTCTCGGCATCCTCGGATTATATTCACTTTACCTGCTCTATGGGGGAATGAAGACCATCAAGTCTCCCGCTCCGGACAAAATGATGGCGTACTATCTTATCACGATCGTCGTGGCGATTGTCGTCTACTTCGTCATCTCAATGGTCGTGAGCGCCGTGGTGTTAGGACCATACCTCGCGACTGAAGTCCTCAGAGGAATGTAATCATCACGGTAAGTCAGGAGCTTCGCGCTCCTGACTTACCCGTGTCTTGATCGCGTAGGGTTCCACTTCACAATTGTTTTGAGTTCTGCCGGCTCACAAGCACAAAGAGCCATTGCATCACGGATCGAGGGTGGTCCGCTTCTTGTTAGATTCCTGCTCATTCAATAACTTGCAATAGCAAAGCTTGGAGCTGCCAGTGTCCAAGTCCCAAAGATGAAAGCTATTCCCCAAACAGAGCTTCCACTCATGGCAGTTGGCGCAGTCGCCGGTCTTCATCCAGTGGCGATCCCGAAAAGGCTTGAACCCGTTCTCCCACACCTCAACAAAGGAGTCAGAGAACACATTGCCCTGTCGGAAACGCCGGTCGATGTTGGGACAGGCTAGGATATCTCCATTGACCATCACCCCGGCCACTGATATTCCTGCCATGCAGCAGTAGTGATGATCCCTGACCTTCCATTCATAGGCTGAACCAAGGTACCCTGCCTCGGAGTAATCGACTTTAATGCCACCCTGATTTCTGTATTCGGCGATTTGAGCAAACAGTGACCGAAACTCAGAGCCATCGAGGAAGAGATCGGGGATTTGCGAAGCTCTGCCGATGGGCGAGATTGTGAAGAGCCGCCACCGCCGGACACCGAGATCGGCCACCAGCGAGTGCATCTGATTCAGCATACCGATGTTGCGTTTGTTAATGCAGGTGATAACATCCATGTAGTCGAGGAGGCGTGTGGCTGAGAGGAGCCTGACAGTCCTCGCAGCACGGTCAAATGAGCCTTTTCGCCCGCGGAGCCAATCATGCTCGGCAGCCAAACCATCCATGCTTACACTGATGCTGGTGATGCCGGAATCGAGCGCCTCGGCCACAGTCTCACGAGACCAGGAGAAACCGTTGGTAACCATACCCCAGGAGAAGCCCAAGGATTGGATCTCTTTCCCCAAGTCAAATATGCCGGGATAACATAGCGGCTCACCTCCAGATAAGACTACCATGATTTTGGATGAGCCATACTTGGAGCGAATCTCCGAAAGGGTCTTGATGATCTGTTGCGGAGGCAGATCGGGGATCGACGTATCCTTGATGCAATCACTACCGCAGTGCAGACAGGCAAGGTTACACTTGTGGGTTAGCTCAAAGAATATCGTGCGTAAGTCATGAAGACCGTAAATGGCCTTTCGATAAAGGGGCAAAAGCCGCATTCTGAGTGAAGTCTGGAGTTTCAAGGCAATTGACTAAGCTGGTTGCGATTTACTTGGTCGAGTCTCTGTCAAGTTCGATCTGGATATCGTGCTGTTCGTAAGTACCTTCATTCCACTTGCCGCTTCCGTTAGCGGTCTTCGTCAGTGTCAATGGTACCGTCTTATCCTGGAATTTGCCACCGCTGCTGTCGCCATCAGTATCGTGCACTTCGAGCGAACAGGCGTCGAAGCACCAAGAACAAAATTCTCCGTCCAGCTGCCAAACGCCGTTTGTGTCTGTGAGAGTATCACCAAGCGGTCTGAAGAGAATCTTGATACCTTTGATTGGTTGATTCTCCTTCGCAGTCACAACTTGTCCATCAAGACGATAGGTCGCGTAGGGTTGGCCATACTCGACCGCGGTCTCTCCCTTTCCGCTGCAACCGGCAAGACCGATAAGCCCTAGCAAAGTTACAAGGAGTCTGTAAACAAATCGCATCATTTCAGATACCTCTGATTATCGCGGCCATCATTGGTCGGGTGGATTCTGTCTTGCACGTAATGTACGTACAAGTCGCTATTGTATGCAACGGATTTTTTGCATTCGTCACTCGCCCGGTACCCCACAGCTTGCTGTGGGTTGATTGCAGGTAGGAAATGGGCAGAAGGGATGCCGCCATTTCTTTCACCAAAATCCCTTGCCTCTCGGCTTTAATATTACAAAAATATCCGCCATAGAACGACAACCGCTCCGTATTCGAAGAGAATTGTCGATGGAATGAATATGGAACTAAGAAGGTTATGGGCTCGATACTAGACGTCCTCGCGGCAAATCCAATACTCTTGCTTTTCTCGGTTATCGGTCTGGGTTACCTGATCGGCAATATCAAAGTATTCGGATTCAAGCTGGGCGTTGCTGCGGTGCTGTTTGTGGGTATCGCCTTTGGCGCTGTCGACCCCCGACTCAGCTTGCCCGACTATTTCTATATCCTCGGATTGGTTCTGTTTGTCTATGCCCTCGGACTTCAGGCCGGCCCCGGCTTTTTTGCTTCATTCCAAAAACGTGGTCTGCGCTACAGCGCGGTGGCCATCGTGTTGTTGGCGAGTGGGGCGCTGGTGGCTATCGCGGTGGGCAAGCTCATGGGATTGAATGCTCCGAGCATAGCCGGACTTTACTGCGGCGCTCTCACAAATACTCCCGCGCTGGCGGCAGCCGTCGAGACGATTAAGAATCTGTCGCCACTTATTCCGGCAGACCAGGTCAGTCTATACGTGAACAGTCCCGTGGTGACCTATGGTTTGGCCTATCCGTTTGGCGTGTTCGGGGTGATTTTCTGGTTTTTTGTCTTTACCAAGATATATAAGATTGACTTCACCAAAGAGGCCACCGACCGTGCCACCGAGTCGACCGCCGAAGCAATTGTCAGCCGTACTTATCGCATTACTAATCCTGCGGCGATTGGCAAGACAGTCGAGCAGGCGCTGGCGCCCCTGGGGCATCCGGGATTTACTCTCAGCCGCATTAAGAGGAGGACCAACGCCGTCGAAATCGTGTCGCAGACCACAATGCTTGAGTCGGGCAATTTGATTATCGCCGTAGGGCCTGCTGATGCGCTGGAGATGGCGCGCATTCTTTTTGGTGAGGAGTCGACCGAGCATGTCGCCGAAAAAAGAGATGACACCAGCTATCGGCTGATTTTCGTGTCAAACAAGAGTGTTGCCGGCAAGAGTGTCGGAGAGTTGCAGACCAGCCGGAAATTTGTCGGCTCGATTACGCGGCTGCGGCGCGGTGAAGTCGAATTCGTACCATCACTCGATACCATCCTCGAACTTGGTGACCGCATTTTGGTTGTGACGCCACGAGATCAGGTCGAACAGGCCAGTAAGTTCTTCGGGGACTCGGTTCGTGCGTTATCGGAGACCGATTTCCTTTCCCTCTCACTTGGCATTGTGCTGGGAGTTTTCCTCGGCATGATTCCCTTCCCGCTATGGGGAGGTATGAATTTCCGACTCGGCTTTGCAGGGGGACCACTAATTGTTGGAATCATTCTCGGACGTTTGGAACGCACCGGCCCGATCCAGTGGGGTTTGCCATACAACGCCAACCTCGTCTTGCGTCAGACCGGATTGGTGTTTTTCCTTGCCGCTATCGGAACCAAAGCCGGTCCGGGATTCGGCGCGACTTTCCAGACTGGCGCCTGGGGTCTTTTTGCCGCGGGCGCGCTGGTTACGTCTTTCGTTACGGTATCGACGATTATTTACGCCTACAAACGTCTCAAGCTGCCGATGTCGGGGGTGATGGGAATGATGTCCGGCTTGCAGACGCAACCGGCCTGTCTTGCCTATGCCAACCAACAGAGTGACAGCGATCTGCCCAACCTCTGGTATGCCACAGTACAACCGGCCTCGATGATCGCGAAAATCGCCCTCGCGCAAATTGTCGTTTCGAGCTTACTGGTGCGATAGCGGCCTTCCTGTAGAAACCCGCAAACATGACAGAAATCGGCTGACAACGGTAGCTACCGCTCATACATTGCCGTCCATGTCGGTTACGCCCCTTGTCGGTTCGCTGCTTTTTTTCGCCGGATTTTTCGGCGGCCTGATTGACTCCATCGCCGGTGGTGGTGGACTAATCACCTTGCCGGTGCTTTTGGCCTTTGGATTGCCACCGCATCAGGCGCTCGGCACCAACAAATTCCAATCGACGTTTGGCAGCATCACATCATCGTACAATTACGTCAAACATGGTGGCATCAGCCTGCGCTCGGCAATCTGGGGCATCGTCTTCACGATTATCGGAGCCGCCACCGGCGCACAGGTTGTGCAGATGGTTAATGCCGACATACTCCACTGGATCATTCCTTTCCTGCTTTTGGCCATACTTGTGTACACGATTTTCTCCCCCGATCTGGGCAAGCATGATTCGCAACCACGTTGGTCGCAGCCGGTCTTCTACTTGGTCTTTGGGCTCGGTATTGGTTTCTACGATGGCTTCTTCGGCCCGGGCACCGGCTCATTCTGGCCGGTCGCGATGGTGCTATTGCTGGGATTGAATCTTGTCAAGGCGACCGGTTACACCAAGGTGATGAATTTCACCAGCAACATTGTCTCGCTGATAGTGTTTCTCATCGGTGGCAACATCGTGTTCTTGCCCGGACTCTGTATGGGATTGGGGGAAATATTTGGCGCCAAGATCGGCACGACTCTGGTCATCAAGAAGGGCGTTAAGTTTATTCGCCCCGTGTTTATCGCCGTCGTACTCGCGACCACGCTCAAGTTGTTCTACGATAATCTAAAATAGTTGCCCGCGCCTTACGACAACGTCGCATTCCTACGATCTGCGTCCGGCAAATTCGCGCTTGTTAAACAGTACGACCGCTGCCGAGAAGAATATAATTGACCAAAGCAGATAGTAGCCGATTCCTTTGAAGATGGGCATGACTGTTGGGATGTCTGCGGTGAACAGCGCTTGCACGCTATAAGAGATATCAGAATCGAGAGAAAGGAATTTGAATCCTTCTCCCAGGACCTGACACCAGGTTGGTGACAAAGAAAGGAATATTTTCGCGAGCAGGGCCATAAACGCCCAACCGAGAGTGGCCGTGGCTGCAAGCAAAGGCTTAAGGAAACTCGAAAAGAAAGCGCCCGCTGCGAAATATACCAGATAGAACATTAGTTCCTGAATGAGATAGAGAGGAAAAGACAAGGGGATGCTGAAGCGGAAGAAGAGCAGGTGGGCGAGCAAATAGAAAGCTGCCACAGCGCCAAGGTAAATAAGCATAGCATAGAAGCAGCCTAGCGATTTCCCTATGAGCAGCTCGATCCGTGATAGGGGGCGCGCCATGAAGGTCAAAAGTGTGCCATCCTTTTCGTCCTGCCGCCACAGGGTCGTGCCGAGCATCAGTGCCGCGGCCAAACCAAAGAAGCGGGCAAAACCGAAGTACATCAAAGCCGTGTCTGCACCCACGGTACGGTTACCACTGACCACTCCCATCAAGATGACAGGGAGGATCGTGAACAAAGAAATGCACCCGCAACCTATCACATAGATCAGAATCATGCGCGAATGACGCAGTTTGGCTAGCTTGTGGAGAGCGACGGCATTAATCATCCGACAGTCCCTCTTGATGCATCAGCCGCAGGAATTGACTTTGCAAACTTCCACCGAGCGCCTTGAGTAAAACGATGTCACCGCCATGCTGTAGGATTACCTGCAACGCGAGATCCTTGGACTCCCGGTCGGGACAGGTAACTTCCATTCTCCCTCGGTCATCGGTGTTTTGGGTGTGACTGCTCAGAGCTGTCCAAAGTTCGGCGGCGCCACCGGTGAAGACAATCTTGTAACCGCGTTCGTTTGCCGCCAACAGCGAACTGACTCTGTCGTATGCGAGTAACGCTCCTTGATTGATAATGGCCACACGGTCGGCTATGTCTTCAACGTCTGACAAGATATGCGTCGAGAGAAAGACAGTCTTGCCTTCACTGCGCAGTCTGACGAATAGCTGCTTGATACGTGCCTTGGCAATTGGATCCATCCCCGAAGTTGGTTCATCGAGTATCAGAATCTGCGGGTCGCCGATCAACGCTTGTGCCAGACCGATCTTCTGCGTCATGCCCTTGGAGTAATTTTTAATTCGGACATTGGCCGCATCGGGCATATCGAGAAAAGCCAGCAGCTCGGGAATATGTGCGGCGACCAAATCCCGATTGCGGCCACCGAGGGAACCGAACAGCTTCAAAAATCGCGTGCCTGTGAGAAAACCGTCAAAGGCGAATACCTCCGGCAGAAAGCCGACCTGCTGTCGCGACTGGGGATCCCGTGAGTCAAATCCCATTATCTCGGCGCGACCGGAAGTCGGAAAGAGAATACCCATCAGGACATGCATGGCCGTCGTCTTGCCGGCGCCATTTGGTCCGAGAAACCCGACTATCTCTCCGGCCTCGACAT
Source organism: uncultured bacterium (assembly GCA_903930455.1). Lineage (GTDB taxonomy): Bacteria > Zixibacteria > MSB-5A5 > CAIYYT01 > CAIYYT01 > CAIYYT01. Next base: position 6,888 of record CAIYYT010000155.1, read on the forward strand.
CAAAGCTGATGCCGTTCAATGCCCGCTTGGTGGCGCCCCGTTCACGATAAGTTTTGGCGAGGCTATCAAATCTGAGCGCCAGTGTCATTTCCGACCTCCGCCGCCAAATTGGAACTGAAATTCTCCCTGCTTGTTCGTCATGCGATTGAGCATCTCCAGCCGACTGACAATTTCCGCCAACTTACCCTCCTGATAGCCCTCTATCACTTTGACCACGGAACCGTTCGCCGCGAAGATGGCAGTGCAGGGAAGGCTGTTTAACGGATTGCGGTCGAGAAAGCTCCCTTTCGGTGAGTGCGCGAAGGGAAGATCGGGATTATCAAAATCGACGGCGCTTCGGGCAACCGAAAGCGAGTCGAAGAAATTGACGAGATACAACGTTGCCAAAGTGTCGAACTCCGACTTCTGGTATAGTGACAGCGCTTCGCTGACCAATTGCAGACTCCGCTCCGATGCGGCTTTCCAGAAGATCACCACAGTATACTTATTGGTCGCGTCCGATACTGTTATCTCAGTGCCTGTATTGGTCGTGAAACTCAACTCAGACGCTACGCCACCACTTCCTTTGCTGCTGATGATGCTCACTTGCCAGATGACAAGCAGAACTGCCGCGATGATCAACGTTATCTGGTAATACCTGACTTGGTGAAGCAACGCTATGCTCCCTGCCGCATGCCGAGTGTTTCAAGCTGTTTGGCGAGCTTGCGGAGACGTCCGAGGATCATCCCGATTCCGAACGATAGTAGTCCGAAACCGAAACCCAATGCCATGATCCCCAGTGCGGCATACTGTTTGGTTTGCTCGACAAGAGCAACCACGGCATCCTGGTGCAGGATGGCGTTGATGAAGTCGTTTGAGGTTGTGATCTGCCGGACATCAAGGGCTGACTGTAGAGTCTGGCCAATGACATAGCCAGCAATGACAATTGCTATGCCGACAATTTTGAAAAAGAGTCCGATGAGAATCCTCCTTGAGCGCCCACTATAGCCTATTAGGACGCATCACACAATCCCAAAGTTGCGGTCTTGCTAATACTCTCTGCTTCTTCGATCCTCATCAGAAGAACTGCGACGAGCTCAGGTAATACGTCCAGCTTCTCGTGGAAGTATTGAAGATCACGTCGGCGCGTCCTAGCCTCGGCCACCGCTTAAGAGCCAGGCGCAGGCCGCCGCCGAATGACCAGTAGGGATCATGCAGCGCCTCCGAGGCGTCGCGATACCTGCCCCACAGACTCGCGGCATCGACAAACAGCGCGGCTTGCGAGTACCAGTGCTTGGTTTCAATCAATTTCCTCCGAGCTTCCAAGTTACATCCAAGGAAATGGTCGCCGCGGTCATATTTATCGCGATAGCCGCGAACATTGTAGCTCCCAGAGAGCGCATAGGGTGGCACGCGTTCATCGCTTGAAGACGTCGAATACTGTAGACGAGCGCTCAGGTTGATGTCATACATCACAACGAATCCACGTCCGGTAAACTGCAGCCGCCATTTTTCGAAGCGATTGCCGGGAAGTTCCCGGATTGAAGTCGCTCCTGACGTTAATTCCACTCCCTCAAAGTAGAAATGATCGGAATAGATTCGCCCCAGACTCAAGGCGGCGCCAAATAGGTAGCGTGGATAATCGAGCTCCCGTCGCGCCCGAGCAGGCGGCTCGGCAGGAGACATCAGGCTCCAGTTTTCCCGACTGTAGCCCACGAACAGGCTGGGATAGACCTTCTCGCTTGCACGAAAGCCAAGGTCTGCAGCGACAAATCGGTTGCGATACCGATAAGTGGTCTCGACACCATCGATGATGACCAGGTCTCTCTGTCCCTCATAATCGGCGCTGAATCCCATCAGAAAATCTCGCCCCAGCGTTCTCGGCAGAATGACATCAAGCACATAGGAATTCTCACCCTCAAGGCGGCGGTAGAATCCTCGGACGTTACAGAGAGAGCCGGCGAGGTCGCGTTCATGGGCTCCGACCATCCAATCGAAACTATCGTCGGTTTTGCCGGCCGAGAGTAACGGGGTAAGCGTCCAGATTTCCGTGAGATTAAACACGATGTCGACCGAGTCGCCGTCCTCTGTCAACTCCGATCGCACCTCTGAGAAAACGCCAAGCCCGTCGATCTTTTTCCGATCACGCTCAAGCTGTTTGTCGTCAAGCTCCTGTCCGGGTCGCGAGTTGATCTCACGACTGAGAATCGAGGTTCTTAGCTTGAACTTACCTTTGTACCGGATTGAACGGATTGTCTTGCCCGCCGAACTAGTGTGGCCTTCCGATCGTTCCACGGATGCTCCCGCGGAGAACATTGGTGTTGCGATCAGAAACAGCAGCGCAATTATTGGCCATCTCGACTTCGCAGTCAGCCCGAACAGAAAACTCAAGAATAAGGGATAGGGAAACAGTGTGATCATCATTCACTTTGTAGTCGTCTAGCGCTGCTATCACCGTGTCGTGTTTCGAGTCATTGGCTAGTTTCATCCTGCCAATTGATCGGCTAACATACCACATCTAGTGCGTTCAAGGCAATCAGAACCTGCGATCCACAAGAATTTGCTAAGGAAGCGAAGAAATCTTCCGAAACTGTCAGTAGGGGAAAGGATCCTGTCAATGCCAGACCACGATAAGAAAATACTGATCGTTGATGATTTCGGCAAAACGGCGAAGATTATTGTTGAAATGCTAGACCATCTCCACGTAGCCTCCGAGAGCGTGGAGAACTCAGAGCAGGCGTTTCTCAAGCTTGGAGAATGCGACTACGACTTGGTCATAGCTGATTCACGCATGCCGAAGGTCAACGGTGTCAGCCTGCTTAAACAAATCCGACAGACCAAACCGGCAACCAAGATAGCTTTGATGTCTACCTTCGATTCCGCCGGCACACAGCGCATGGTCGCAACCGACGGGATTGACTACTATTTACCAAAGCCGGTGAAGCTCATTCACCTGGAGAAGATCATCGCCGACTTGTCCAAGTGATGACGCGTCGAATCCCGCTTTCGGCCGGAAGGCATTCCAGAATAGAGCCAATCAGAGAGAAGTCTGTGCCAACTCCCTTTTCCTATCGCTCAGCGATAGAAACCGCTTGATTTTTGACCGGTTCCTGCTATATTGAACAACGTCATTCCGCGACCAGTTAATCCTGCCTCGGAGGTCTACCTGTGTCTGCCAACTATCGTTGCTCGATTTGCACGTTTTCCATGTTTGTTCTTCTGCTGTCTGGAATGCTGACCGCTGAACCGTTGCCCGTTAGTGTGCGATTATCAACCCACTTGGGTGTTCATTCCGGGGACACGTTGCAGCTCTCCGTCCTCATGCAGTCTCCGCGAAAGCTCGGCGGCGTCGATTTTACGATTCACTTTGCCGACAGCCTCTTCCGCCTTGTTTCCGTCGCGCAGGACACCGGACTGAAGCACTGGGAGTGGTTTACGCCCTCATACGACTCGATACACGCGACCATCCGAGTTGTGTCGATCGCTGACTTGCCGTTCCCGCCTCATCCTGATTCAGCTGATTTTCACCCCAGAGGTTCCGTCGCGCGTCTCCGGTTTGTTGTTTTGCCGACTTGGAATCAGGATTCGTCGCTCGTGCCATTTACATTCTTCTGGGGTACCTGTGGCGACAACGCCAGCTCCAACGTATCTGGAGATACATTACTCATCATCCACAGACTTTTCGATTTCGACAGCCGATTAGTCTGGGACGAGACCAACAATAATCAATTTCCGGAAAGCATTCGTCCGCCAAATATCGGCGTCGCGGACAGTTGCCAGCAGGCCGCGTCCGCTCTGCTTTACGCCCTCGACTTTCAGGACGGTTTTGCCGCCAACTATAGTATTAACGGAGATGCCGACGGTAACCTTGTTGTCGATATCTCGGATGCCGTCTACCTGATGAGTTATATTTTCTCATCCGGTCCGGCACCAGCGCCATTAGCCTCTGGAGACGTCGACTGCAGTGGCTTCGTTGACATTTCGGATGCTGTTTATCTTATCAGCTACATCTTCAGTGGCGGCGCACCACCCTCCAGTTGCCACTAGAACATCCTCGATGCTCTCCGATCATTAACCCGTTTCTGCTGCCGCATTCTTGAGATGATTCCCTTTGTCGCTGGTCACCTTTTGGTGTATTATCGGCGGATGTTGGTTGACCGCGCATGACACCGGATTCCAAACGCCGCAAATCACACCGCCACCTCGAGATGGTTGCAGGCGTGACGATGATCAGCTTCTCTGCCGTGTGGGTCAAGTTGGTGCATGTCGGCCCTACAGCCATCGGTTTCTACCGTATGTTGTTTGGCGCCTTAATCCTGTTCTTGATTGTGCTTTTCAAGCGTGCGCGGCTATGGTATGGTTGGCGGCCGTTTTTGCTGGGAACGATCCTCGGCCTCCTGTTCGCCGGCGACCTTACCGTCTGGCATCGCTGTATCTTGGCAGTTGGTCCTGGCTTGGCAACGGTTCTCGGCAACTTCCAGGTGTTTATCTTGGCGACCTTCGGGATTCTTGTCCTGCGCGAACGTCCCGGTTGGAAAGCGCTCGTCGCGATTCCAATGGCAATGGTTGGGCTGTTATTGATCGTCGGCCCCAGATGGCAGAATGTCGACGCCACCTACAAGCTCGGGATTCTCTTCGGCCTTACGACCGCGTGCTTCTATGCCGCATATGTGCTGGTGCTCAAGAAGCTCCTATCGCGTTCCGACGCTCCGCCGCCGCTGATCAACGTCACGGTATCAACCTTCGTGACCACCGTGGCAATCGGTCTGATCGCCGTGTTGCAAGGGGAGAGCTTTGCGATTCCCGACACCCAGAATCTGCTCATCCTTATTGTCTATGGGCTTTGCGGTCAAGTGCTTGGCTGGCTTCTGATCACGCGCAGTGTCTCGGCAATTCCGACTTCGCGGGTCGGACTAATACTGTTGTTGCAACCCACATTGGCGTTTGCTTGGGACGTACTCTTCTTCAAACGTCCGACAACTGAACTGGAGGGAGTCGGCGCCGTCATCGCCCTGGCCGCCATCTACCTTGGCACGCCAAAGACAGAACCACAAAATCCTTGAGCAGGTCTGAAAAGACACCGCGTATTCGTCGTAGACTCTCGTCCATCGGCGGCAGTTGCCTGTAATTGGCGCAGTAACTTACCTGAGAAGGGAGAATCCGATGATCCTCTGGTATGAGGAGTTTCTGCTGTTGGTCGAGTCAGGAAGTCGCGAGATTTTCCGAATAGTCGAGTAGAGAGGCAAAGCGTCCCTAAGTGGCGCCTGTCGTTAGGGAAACAGATCGCAAACAAGGAGCATTCATGGCAACCTACATTATCTTAAGTAAGCTTGGTCCCAATGCTTTTGACACCCCTGATGGGCTAAGGAATCTGGCGAAACTGGTGCGCGAACGGTTGGCGAAAGAGTGTCCCAAAGCTAACTGGGCACAAAGCTACGGCTGTATGGGCAGCTATGATGTTGTTGATATCGTCGAATCAGAAGACCCCCAGCAGATTGAAAAAGCCGTAATGATCATCCGCGCTTTCGGTCATTCAACCACCGAAACCCTGCTCGCCACACCCTGGGAGGATTTTCTCAAAGCGTTGTAGGTGCAGCCCTTGCGGTTGCCCACGTGTCGATGCCATAAATACACGGCGACCACGGCGGTCGCCCCAACAAGTCTCAATGTGACCAGAATTGCTGCAGCCCGGTTATGAACATCTGCACAGCGACCGTGGTAAGAATCATGCCCATCAAACGCTCCATGGCCAGTAATCCCTTGTGGCCAAGCAGATCACTCAACTTGTTGGATAAAAGCAGAATTGCACTGCAAACGATCCAGGCGAATACTAGGGCCAACACCCATTCCAGCCAACGCTCTGGTTCTCGAGTCATCAGTAGCAAAACCGTGGCGATTGCAGACGGACCTGCAACCAGCGGGATAGCCAGCGGCACAATAAATGGCTCGTCACGCTCGACGAGAGTGTGAGTTCCCTCGACAACGGGAAAAACCATTTTGATAGCGATCATGAAGAGAATGATGCCTCCGGCAATGCTCAGCGCCGGGCCTTTGATCTGCAACAGCTTGAGAATGAAAGGGCCGAAGAAAAGAAAGAACATCAACACGGCCAGCGCGATGGTCAGCTCTCGGATGATGATCTTCCTGCGTCTGGCTGGATCGACGTTTTGCAATACTGTCAGAAAGAGCGGGATATTGCCCACGGGGTCCATCACCAGAAACAGAAGGAGCGCTGTCGAGAACATTTGCATAGCATTTTAATTTCCGCTGATGAATGAGGGTTGTCAACATTAAACCGAATGGCGTGTATTTGGCAGCATTCACAGGTTTGCGTTTGGTCAGAATCGGTGTATTTTGATTCCATGTCTCATCATGTTCTCATGCAAATCGTCCAACAAGCGATCATCCTCAATCGGCGCGGGCAGATTCTGACTCTTCGTCGTCCCGAAGGGGTCTGGCAATTCGCGGGTGGCCGTCTGGAGGAAGGGGAAAGATGGGATGACGGGTTGCGGCGAGAAGTGAGAGAGGAGACAGGCATCACCGATCTCGAAATCGTCTCCGTTCTCATGGTTGACAATTTCGAATGGCAGTCGCAGCAACTCTACAGCGCCTATTTTCTTTGTCGCACGCCCACAACCACTGTTCAACTTAGTCCCGAACATGTCGAGTACCGATGGCTCAACCGCGACGACGATCTGCAGCAGATCAGTTTCTGGCATGACAACCTGCGCACGCTGGCTGAACGTGTTTTCCGTGAGAGCTTGTAGAGCGGTCCCCGGCTCCATACGAAAAGATATTGACACGGCACGCCGGTTAGCTTACTTGACAAGCCAAGCAGCGATCTGGAGCGCTTTCGACCGAAACACAAAGCTTGACTGAGGTAGCATGACTGACCAAATGGGTGACTTGAGAGGCAAAGAGATCAGAGTCCTCGATCAGGGCTTCATCCGCCTGGTCGACTATATGGGATCAGATGATGCCATTGTTGAGGCGGCACGGGTTTCCTATGGCATAGGCACTAAGAAGAAGCGGGAAGACCGGGGGCTGATTCGTTACCTACTTCGCCACCAACACACCACGCCGTTCGAAATGGTGGAGTTCAAATTTCATGTGAAATTGCCGATTTTTGTCGCCCGTCAATGGATCAGGCACCGCACGGCTAATGTCAACGAATACTCCGGCCGCTATTCGGTGATGGAAGATCAGTTCTATGTCCCGGAGTTGGGCGAAATTAGGCATCAGTCGACTACCAACCGCCAGGGGCGGGACGAACGCGAGGTTGACCCTGAATTGGCGAGGACTTTCGTGACCTTCCTTAACGATACCCATCGCAGTCTCTATGATGAGTACCTGAAATTTGTCGACGCCGGTATCGCGCGCGAAATCGCCCGAATCGGCTTGCCGCTGTCTCTCTATACCCAGTGGTATTGGAAAATTGACCTGCACAATCTTTTCCATTTCCTCAAACTCCGTCTCGATGAGCACGCACAGGCGGAGATTCGTGAATATGCGAACGCAATGTCACAGATGGTCAGGTTGGTTGTGCCGGTGGCCTGGGAGGCGTTTGAGGACTATCAGCTCAAATCCATTGCCTTCTCATCCCTTGAATTGCGTTATCTG
>CAIYYT010000156.1 GCA_903930455.1 uncultured bacterium
ATCATCAGGTGTCCGGAAGTGTACGGGTAGCGATTGAAGACGATGAAACTGTGTTCGGCGCGATGGAGAATCAGATTGGCGCGGTCTTTTTTCTCCGCCAGCATCAGACAGAAGATACACCCTTTGGGTTTGGGACCGCGTATAAACTCACCGCGCCAGGGAGCGAAAATGTGCTTGGCCATAATGATGCGAGTATACGCAGACATTGACCGTTTCGCAAACGGAATAAAATGGACGAGCTAACTGCTCAGGGTCGAGCTTTGTGACCCCATCGTGGAAGCCGTCAGATTGAGGTCAATCGTACAATCTGCCTCGTCCGAGTATCTCCGGTCGGTTGAGAAAAACAGGACTTGATAGTCCTCTCCAAACTGCTTTAGCACGGTCATGGCGCAGTCTCTCCGCTGCTGGTCGAAATGCAGCAGAGGATCTTCAAGTATGATTGGCGGTCTGGTCTCTGCGGAAATGATCTTGACCAGAGCCAGTCGCAACGCCAGATGCAATGCGTCGACCGTTCCTTTGGAAAGAGAAGAAGTTGACTTCATCCAGTTGTCGCCATCGGCGGTTATCTCCGCTGCCAAAGTATGACGATCAAGTTTGACTCGTCGCCACTGGTTATTCGTTAGTGCCCGCAGTATCTGCGATGCCTCGTCTTCGAGAATCTCGATTGATGATTTCAACACGCGACGACGCGCTTCTTCCAGATAGCGTGCCACGATAGAAAGAGTTTCGGCTTCGGCACGCATGAGTCGCAACTGCCGGTCACCCTCCTCAATGCGTTCCTGCAACGGCGCCATAATATCACTGCCGACCTCGAGGAATTTCAGCTTGTTCTCCAAGTTGACGCTTTCGTCCTGAAGCTGGTTCAGCCTCCTATCCAGTTCAGCCAGTTCACGCTGCAACTGCTCGAGTTTCTCCGGAGTGGTTGCATACGAGCGATATCTATTGAAGGTTTCCTGCTGTTGGCTGATGCGAGCTGTCATTCCGTCCAACTCAACTTCCATATCCTTGAGGTTGTTGTTGCCAAGCAGGGTCTCGTAACGCGCCACCAGTGTCTTGATATCGCGATCAAGATCGCGGTACTCTTCGTACTTCTCTTCCATTTCCTCGACGCTCTTGACATCAAAGCGTCGCAACAAAGCCTGCACGGCTTCCGCCCCCTTATGAACTTTTTCCTTTTCTTCATCCCGGCGCGCTTCAGCTTCCTTCTGTCTGCTTAGTGCCCGTTTGTGAGCCGCCAATGCCGACATCCACATTACTACTGTTACCAGCGCTACCAAGACACCCGCTCCGGCTCCACCGACATAGATGACATCATTCAGTTTGTTCCAGAGGAAGGCACAGACTACTGTCGACAGTAGGGCAAATCCGACCAGGATTCGGTACCACCCTTTCGGCTGTTGCGATCGTGCGCTCTCTGCTTCCTTCTCCGCACGGACAGCGGCGTCTTCGGATCGACTCTGCAGCAACTGATTCTGGGTCGTCGAAGTCTCGGCTGATCTAAGGTCAGAGCGCTCGATCTTGGCCAACGTCTTGAGCGCCTCTTTCTTCGTTGTGATCTGGTTCTTGCTCTCCTGCGCTTCTTTGGTGCGACGGCCCCATTCGAGATAGGTGTCTCGCTCCTGATTGAGATTCTGCTCTGCTTCTAGCGCTAGCTTGCTTTTGCGAAACAAGTCGTGTTTGCCCTCAAAAGCCATCTGCACGGCCTGCAACTCGGTCCCAATGGTTTCCTGTCGGCGTCGGGCCTCAAGCAACTCGACGATCTTTGACTTGGTGGAATTGAGGTCGTTGGTCCATTCGCTGATATGCTTTTCAACAGTCTGGATTTCCCCCGCCGGACCGTCATCTTTGCCTTGAATCTGCGTGAGACGGCTGCTAATGCGTTGCAGGAGCCGCGACACGAGTAGGTCATCCTTGCTGTTGCTGAGCATTTTTTCCAGCTTGTCGCGAATCAACTCGGTCGCCAGTTCGACTCCCGCAAGATCGTCCTGCCTGACCAGCGACGAGGCAACATATAGCTCTTTTTCCGTGAAGCCGAGCGCCTTACCGATTTGTTCCTGCACTTCGGCCGGGGTGTTCCACTTGCCCCCTGTTTCAACCTCTTCAAGCATCGTCATCTCTGTGGCAACATCCTTTGTCAGACGGTACGACTTGCCATTCGCTTGATACTCCAGGTGCAACAGATAGGGTGCCTCCATCGTTGACAGGGCGGCATGATGTCCTTCCCAACGGGCTGTGGCCGGATTGTCGAACAACACGGTGTAGATCGCTCGCACCAATGTGCTTTTGCCGGTGTCGTTATCCCCGATGATCTGATTAAATCCTTCGCCGAAATCGATAGCGAAATCATCGAAGCGTCCGTAGCGTTTGATATACAGTTTCTGTAGCTTCATGAGATCACATCCTTGCCTGACAACATCGCGTTGCCGGTGACCAGCGCCTGCAGATATCGGGGTCTTAGCTCCGGCGTTGCCTTCTCGATTGCGTCTTCCAACAAATAAGTGTAGTCGGTAAGCAGCGTGTCACGCCCCGTACCACCGACGCGCACCCGGTCAGTCTCAAGTCGGCGGGTTTCCTCAATTCGCAAGCAGCAGAACCGGTCTCTGAATTCGTTTTCCAGCGCTGACAGATCAACGTACCCATCGGGGGTGAATTCCCCGTCAAAACGGATCCGTAATAACGTCTCCGAAGAGGCATGTTTAAGGAGTTCCTCTTCCAGTTCGATACTGTAGCGAAAACGCGCGTTGTCCAGTTCAAGCTGTTTCCAAACCATCTGTCCTGTGATGCATTTCTCGATCACCGGGCGACTCCGGCTGATCTCGGCCAAAAGCACTTGCCCGGACTCGATGCTTTCGAATTCTTGCGTCTCCGGTGAGCCGCTTGAGTAAGAGTAATCGTTCCACTGGCGATAGTCTAGGCCGCCGACTGCAACGTAGTCGAAGCCTGACTTGGCTATGACATCGACGATTGCGCCAAAGCCCGAACTCCCGCAAGCGGCACTTGGTGATTCAGGATTATTGACTGCGACAATATGGACGCCCGGCAGATTACTCTCGATCGGCAGTGGTTGTTCGGTCGCTACTGCTCCTTCTCCGAAACAAGTTGCTCCGTAGACCGTGATTCCCGATTCAGGAAAACTGAGATAGGGCGCTTGACGACTGTTCAATAGATAGAAGTTCTCCGGTCGATTTTCCGCGGACAAAAGGCGATATATGGAGTTCTCCTCCAGACAATCGCGGTCACCCGGTAGCACCACAAACGGAATCTTCCCGAGTCGCTCAACCTGTCGTGAGGCGAAGTCAACCAAGTGGCGCGATACCATGTTGCTCGCAAACAGATTGCCTGATACCAGAAAGAGGTCGACGCCCCTGTCCAACGCGAGTGTCACCGCGCTCTCTAGTGACTCCTTAAGCGCTCGGCGGACGAAATCACCCGCTTTGCCGATGCCCGAAAACTGCCTGCCAAGGCAGAAATCGGATGCATGAATGATCCTTGCCATTGTTGCCAGCTTTCCTCTTCGAGGGGTGCCATAGGTTGATACAGCCACCCACACAGATGCCGTTTTCGTGGCGACGAATAGCAGTGCCTTTCCGTCAAGAGCCGGAATGCCACAACGTTACGGGAGTGGTGTGCCGTCGCCTGTTCTATCATTGTATCGGAAAAAATCACCGAAAAATGAAGCACAGGCCTGGGGCAACTTCCGGTATTTGCACGGCCGGAGGCGCGTGCAGTCCGGAGAAGCGGCGGTCGCTGACGTCAGGGCGATCTCTTGCTGACAGGGTCGGCAGCGTTAACTCAGAAGATTTGACCGGTCACCTGTTTGTAGACCAACACCGGCGAAATCCCTCCCTGTCCCAAAATGAAATCGTGAAACTTCCTGAGCGTATACTTCTGTCCGAGCTTGGTCTTATACAGGTCCCGGATCATTAGCAGGTACTCCTTGCCCAACAAGTAGCTACTCGGTTGTGCTGGTGTAAGTGTGTAGCGGTTAACTTCTTTCTCGATGTAGTCAACCTCGGCATCGAGATTCGCCACCATCCAATCCACGGCCTGCTGATAAGTAAACTGACCCGTTTGCAGCTTGACGTCCACGACCATCCGCGCGGCATCAAACCGGATGCCGCCAAGGGTCGCCAGATAGGTTCGCAGATCATCTCCGTAAAACTTTTCCCTGTACATCTCCTCTTCGCAATAGAGCGCCCAGCCTTCGACCATCATGTTATCGCGCTGGATCCGACGCATTAGTGATGGATTGTGGTTCGCCATTTGCATCTGGAGATGATGTCCCGGATAGACATCATACGCCACAGCCCCCTTGAAACCGCGACGAGTACAATAGCGGAAATAGGCCGAACGATTGGCGTCCGAAAGCGAATCGGGAGAGGGCTGAACATAGAACCGGCCGATCTGTGTCTGCTCGAACGGACCTACCGGTTGATAGGCGATGCCACCAACCACATTGTGAATGAACGCCGATGTCACGACCGGAACGCATTCCCCAACACTCGCGGGCACAGTGGCGAAGTCGTGCGAAACGATCCAGTCACGCGTCTGGTTGATTTCCCACTGAAAGTAATCCATGACGTCGTTGCGACAGAAACTCTTGGGGATGAAATAGGCGAAATCTTCCGGCATCGGCAGAGTGTCGACAATCGCCGAAACCGAGTCATATAGCTTCGCTGACTTTGCGAACAGCGCCTCGCCCACTTTCAGTAGCGAATCAGAATCGTAGTCGAGGAAGTACTGCTGCCTGAGCAGTTTGTCGTAAAAATCCTTGCCGACCGCGAAAGGTTGACCTTCCTTCGTCTTGAGGGTATCGAGGAAGTCAGAGAAGTCTTCCAGCGCGCTGGCAGCCGTCGCCAATTTCTCCTGCAGTTCGTCACGGCGCTGCGGGAACTTGGGGCCAAAATAGCCGACAATGTCGTTCAAGAAACCGACCATGTTCTCGATCTCCTCATCAGCCAGCAGAATCCAGATTTGCGGCGGTTCCTTCAGAAGCTTCTGTGCCGACTTCAGGAAACGGGGTAAGTCGTCAAGTCGTCCCAAAATCGATTCCAGCTTGACGGTGTCCGACAATGATTGTGACAGCATGATCTGATTGATGCCGTCGGTGGCCTTGCCTGAAAACAACTTCGGATTGTCTTGCATCAATGGCGAGCGACTCAGATACAGTAACTGAGTCTCAATGCTCCCCTGCAATGTCAGGTAATCAACCTTCTGCTCAACGGACAACTCTCCCTGGCTGATAGTATTCATCCCGTTGCGTATATCGCGCAACGCCGATGCAAACTTGCCGAATGATCGCTGCGAAAAGTCGGGATAGTGATCGTCATAAGAATGATCCCCCATCTCCGTGGCGTAGACGGGATCGAACTCGAACCATTTCTTCACATATTGTTCGGCTACCTGCCCTAGTCTCTCTGCCGCCGAACTCGGTTTGGCCGTCAGACTGGCAGATAGGATCAGCAATAGCACGATTGTCAGTGTTGTCAAAATCCTTGTCATTATCTGTTACTCCACAAATTGATATTCCTCGGTTGAGCCGCTAATCAGCGCTGCAGCTGACTATTCGTCTAACACCAGACTGGCTACGGTCTCGACATGTGCCGTCTGCGGAAACATATCCACTGGCGACACACGCTCCACCCGATATCCTGCCTCGACAAGCTGTGCAAGATCTCTCGCCAGCGTAGCCGGATTGCACGACACCGCAACGATCCGCTTCGCCCGCAGGCGGCAGATGCGCCGGCAGGCCGTCTGCTCCAGACCCGAGCGTGGCGGATCGGTCACGATCGTGTCAAACTGCCTTTCATTTTCATGCAACTCCACCAGCAGACGACGTACATCGCCGGACATGAATTCGCAATTGGCGATTCTATTCAGCGAAGCATTTTGTTTCGCCATCTCGATCGCCTCGGGGTTGATTTCGATCCCAAGCACGGATGCCACGTCTTTCGCCAGATACAAACCAATTGTCCCGCATCCACAGAAAAGGTCAAGCAGATGTTGCTCCGGTTGAACGTGTGCATGATCTCGAATCACATCGTAGAGAACCTGTGTCTGTCTGCTGTTAGTCTGAAAGAAAGAGAAAGGCGTGATCTGAAAAGCAAGGTGACCGATTCTTTCGGCAAGATGCGGCTTACCATGAACCAGAATCACTTCGTCACCGATCGCGACGTGCGCCTTACGTCCGTTGATCGTGTGAAAGAGCGACGTGAGACCCTCTACCTGTTCGATGATGCTCGCAAGCAGCTTCTCGCAACCGGCGAACTCGCGGTTGAAAGTCACAAGGTTGAGCATGAAATCTCCCGTCAACTTGCCTTCCCGCACAACCAGAAAGCGCAATTCACCCTCACAAGACTTGAAATTGTAGAACGGTATCCCAAGCTCCCGTGCAAGTGATCGCACTTTCGCCAGTGCCGTCACCGAAGCCGCTGATTGTAAATAGCACTCTTCCAATTCGAAAACGGCGTCGTATCTCCCGCGGACGTGCATGCCGGCCGTGGCAGTCTCAATCTCGTCGCAAAACGAGTACTCCATCTTATTGCGATAGTAGAATTCCTCTGCCGAGCCGAGCGGGGCATCGATCTCGAGAACCTCAAGCTTGCCGATGCGCTCCAAACCGTCCGAAACAAAGCGCGCTTTGTACTTAAGTTGTTCGCTATATGGCAAGTATTGCCAACTGCAGCCGCCGCAGATGTCAAAATGACGGCAGCGCGGTGCAATGCGCAAAAGTGACGGCTTGAGCAGACGCGTAAGCCTCCCGAAAGCGAAATTGTGTTTGACCTCCGTAATCTCGCATTCGATCTCATCGCCGGGCACGCCGCGATCAGCCATTACCACCATGCCGTCGTGTCGTCCGACCGACTTGCCGGTGTTGGCAAGATCGACTATTTCCAGTTCAATCACATCGTGACGTCTTAGTCGTAGAGCCATGTCGCGGAAAATAGTCAAATCAGCCGCTGTGACAACAGATAAAAAAGGTGTCTTGTCTGCCGACGTATTGTATAATCGATACGACACGCATCAGACGTTGAATAGGCGGGTATCGCAACTCTGTCGTGTCGGCAAGCCATCTTGAAGGAGAGACAGCAAGGTGTATCTGCGTTGGACATTACTCAGTATTCTCATCGCCCCGCTATTGTGTGGGGTTTCTCTTGCAGCCGATCCGGCAGCCAAGGTCAATCCCGAACTGCTAATTCATCCCACTTCGGTGTTGCCGCCATTTGCAGGCACTGCGCAGTTCGTCGGCAAACCAGGATTCGCCAGACCCTGCTCTGTAACCGTCAATGTGGCCTGTGTGAAGAAAGTGCCCGCTTCCGAGCGAATTCGTCTGGAAGCCACTGATGCCTATGGCTTCGTCATCTCTCCCGACAGTACGGTTTGGAATGCACCGATTGACTCCGGGACAACCCTGTCGGCACAGATTGTCTTTCAACCGCAGGAAGTCGGCACTTATCAGCTAGTCATTACGCGGCGGCTCAAATCACAGTGGCAACCGCTGACGGCGCTGATTCTCGCTATTTCGGAGGACGGCAAAACCACATACGCCGGTTCAAGTGCCGATTATCGTCTGAATTCCATTCCGCCGCATCCACAACGGAATTCTCGACCGCTAACCGTGCGCTTTCCTCTGCGAGGGACCACCTTTGATCCAATGCTCGATCGTCACTTCACCGGTGAATTCCGATTCTCTCAGCCGCCTACAGTTAATGATACTGTCTATGTCGATTTTGCACTTGAATGCCAGATACAGCAGTACTCCAAAGTGCAGTTCATTATTGATTACTCTACAAATCTCACGCTGTCGAAACCTCCGCGCTCTTGGGGAGACGAGATTCACCTGACCGACAGTAGCCGCTTCTACAGTGGTTGCTTCTGGTTTCTGCCTCTCAAGTCGGGCATCGGTGTGCTTAACCTGCGCGTTGTTGGGAAGAGAATATCGACCAGCCAATTCGACCGCGCCACTACCGAACTACCTATCTACTTCGTAACCGGGGATGATGGCAAACTGCTCTTCATCGGCGGTTTTGACCCCTGGACACGTTACAAAGACAAAAGCGATCAGATGCTGGGAGGGTTGACACGTCTGATTGATGTGAAGAATCGCGACTATCGTCTAAGATCGGTGCTTTCCAAACCCGACTATCAGGGCGAAGAGATCGACATGCCTGCCGACAGCACGGCAACCGACAAAAAATAGCCCGAGTTACGACCTGATGGGATATGTCGCACTTGGCAGATTTAGGCGCGCACGGTCAACACCGGTATGCGCGTCCGATGCCGAACCTCTGACGAAACGCTTCCCAAAATGATATCCGACAAGCCGCGGTGCCCGTGCGTTGACATCGCGATCAGATCGCACTGCTCCTGTTCCGCCGTTGCCAGAATGTGCTGCGCCGGTTCACCACAGGCCAAGACGGCATTGACAGTGAAACCATCAGCGCGCAAACCTCCTTCGATCTTCGCCAGATACTCCCAGTCCTTGCGCATTTCTTCCGACTCAGCCAGTTGTTTCTGGTTTCTCGCCATAAAACCATCGGCGACATGAATGATTGTCAGGCGGGCGTTGGTGAAACGCGCCAACGGACGGATGTATTCCAAAATCACGCTGTCCGTCTTGCTGTTCTCGAGTGGAATCAAAATATGTTGATACATGCTACTCCTGCCGCGATAATTCCAGTCTCATAGCCAATCATAAATCGTCTGACCTAGTAAGTATACGTTCAGGGAGACGATCAGTATGGTCACAATCCATGCCGTTATCTTCAGCCAACTCGGATTAACGAACCGCCCCATCTTCAGCTTGTCACTGGTGAACAACACCAGCGGCACGACTGCAAATGACAGTTGCAGCGACAACACCACCTGACTTAGCACTAACAGTCTGCCAATCCCGCTACTTCCATAGAACGCCACCACAGCTGCCGCCGGCACGATCGCAACCAACCGGGTCATCATGCGTAGCACCCAGGGGCGGAGGTGTATGTCCAGGAATCCCTCCATCACGATTTGTCCCGCCATGGTCCCCGTCAGCGTCGCATTCTGCCCCGATGCCAGAAGCGCAACAGCAAATAGGGTACCGGCCAGTGAGGCGCCGAGTACCGGGCTGAGAAGTTGATATGCGTCGCTGATGTCCGCGATATCCTGATGCCCGCTGCCGTGAAATGCCGCCGCACTCAGGATCAGAATTGCCGCGTTGATGAAAACGGCGAAAAACAACGACACGGTCGAGTCTATCGTGGCGAATTTTATGGCCATCGCCTTGCCCGTGTCATTACGCTCAAACGCCCGCGTCTGCGAAATGCTTGAGTGCAGATACAGATTGTGTGGCATCACCGTCGCCCCAAGGATGCCGATGGCGACATACAGCATTGCCGGGTTGGTCACGAGCTGTGGACTCGGAATCAAGCCACCGAGCATGGCGTTGATATCGGGACTCGACGCAATCAACTCATAGGCGAAACAGCCACTGATTAGAAAGATCAGTCCTCCGACCAACGATTCAACATAACGAAAACTCTTGTGCTGCAGATAGAGAATGACGAACACGTCGGCAGCCGTTAGTATCACTCCAATCATCAGCGGAATCCTAAACAGCAGATTCAGCGCCACTGCTGAGCCGATCACTTCCGCCAGATCGCAGGCGACAATGGCAATTTCGCAAAGCACCCACAGCAGAAACGCGGTCGCCGGCGAGTAATGATCCCGGCACGCCTGCGCCAGATCGCGACCGGTGACAATGCCGAGCTTGAGCGCCAGATGCTGCAACAGAATCGCCGCCAAGTTGGAGATTAGCACAACGGAGAGAAGCGTATAGCCGAATTGCGCGCCGCCAGCCAAATCGGTCGCCCAGTTGCCCGGATCCATATACCCGACCGCAACCATCAAACCCGGCCCCGCGAACGCGAACAGCTTCCGCCAGAACCCTGCGGTTGCCGACACCGGAATCGAAGAATACACTTCCGGCATCGACGGACTGGTGACTGCTCGACGCCAACCCGCGTGGGAGTTCGGTTCGCTATTCGCTATCGGTTCTAACTCTTCTGCCATGTTTCCTTTCAAACATGATTATCAAATATCTACGCTCACCAGGGTCGGTTCTCGGAACGAATTAAGAATTGATTTACTTGCTGGGCAAGAGAATTTGCGTAGGGGTGGACGGCGTCCACCCGTGATGAGTCCGGCAGTAAAGTCGTAGGTCAAAACCGCTTCAGTTTTGACATCGACATTCGATTCCCGTGTCATCCTCGCGAAGGTGGGGATCCAGCTTCGACTGCGGCATCCCACCCGCGAGAGTGAGATTTTAGTTGACATTCACCCCCATTATCCCTATCTTATTCACCGATTGGGAGTCTTATCATAGCCATTCCTCACACTTTGGGAGGGCATCATGCCTCGTTTGACAACGTTAGTTCTAGGGTTTTTCGCCGCAATTTTGTGCGGCTCGATTCTTGCAGCCAACACTCCGTCAACGATCCAGTCTCTCAACAAGACGCCACTGTCGTTCACCAAAAACGTGGGGCAGTGGGATGACCGTGTTTTGTTCCGCGCCAACGCCGGTGGCGCAACTATATGGTTCACCAAAGAAGGCGTCACCTACCAATTCACCCGCCGAATTGACACCCATAGTGGCGCGGTCTCCGCGCCTGGTGTAGGTCAAAACCGCTTCGGTTTTGACACTGCCGGTCTTGGCACCGGTACCCCACAGCTTGCTGTGGGTGATGACCGCCTTAACAACACCCGCGACTCCATCGAACAGCTCGTCCTCACCGCCAAATTTCTCAACGCAAACCCAAATCCCGACATGATCGCCGAAGGCCAGATGGAATACAAATGCAACTACTTCCTCGGCAACGACCCGACGAAATGGCATACTGACGTTCCGAACTACGAAGCCATCACGCTAAAAGACATCTATCCCGGCATCGACCTGAAATATTCCGGCGACGGCACGGGCCAGGCGGCCTACGAGTTTATCGCCGCGCCGGGTGCCGATATCGCTCAGATCAAGGTTGTCTACGAAGGCGCGGAAGAGACTTCAATTGACGCTGATGGCAGAATGATCCTGAAAACCAAATGGGGGGATATGACAGCAGGCATGAGCTCCCCTCGCCCTCTGGGAGAGGGGTCGGGGGTGAGGGCCGTTTTGTCCGGCACTGCCGGCATCTCGCGGTTATCAGAGCACACGCTTGGTTTCGCAACCGGTGGCCAGGGTCTCGCTCAAACGACGTCAGGGACACTCACATTATCCTATGGCACCTACCTCGGCGGGGGACTTGATGATGATGGATTCGCCATCGCGGTCGATAGCAGTGGCAGTGCTTATGTGACGGGCACGACTTCTTCTTCCGACTTCCCGCCTTTGAGTCCCTACCAGACGGACCAAAGCGGCGAAGATGTGTTCGTGATCAAACTCTCCAGCTCCGGCAACAGTCTGATATACAGCACTTACCTCGGCGGGGGGAGCTATGACTTTGGATACGGCATCGCGGTTGACGACAGAGGCAATGCCTATGTAACGGGCAATACTTGTTCCTCCAACTTCCCGACTTTGAATGCCTATCAGTCGACGTATCAAAGCGGACTCTATGACGGGGATGTTTTCTTGACCAAGCTTTCCAGTTCCGGCAACAGCTTGATCTATAGCACTTACCTCGGCGGGGGTGACATCGATGTCGGATTTGGCGTCGCGGTCGATGGCAACGGCAATGCCTATGTGACGGGCTATACTTGGTCTTCCAACTTTCCGACTTCGAATGCTTTTCAGTCGACGTATCAAGGCTTATATGATGTTTTTGTGACCAAGCTCTCCAGTTCCGGCGCCAGTCTGATCTACAGCACCTACCTCGGCGGGGGAGGACCCGAAGAGGGATGGGATATCGCTATCGATGGTAGCGGCAATGCCTATGTAACGGGCTCAACTTATTCCTCCAATTTCCCGACTTTGAATCCTTATCAAATGGACCAAGGCGGCGAAGATGTTTTCGTGACCAAGCTTTCGAGTTCTGGCAACGGGCTGATATACAGTACCTACCTGGGCGGCGGAGATCTAGATGAAGGATACGGCATCGCCGTCGATGACAACGGCAGTGCCTATGTCACTGGCGTGACTCGTTCTTCTGACTTCCCGATTTTGAATCCTTATCAAACGGACCAAGGCGGCGAAGATGTCTTTGTGGCCAAACTTTCCAGTTCTGGCAACGGGTTGATATACAGTACCTACCTCGGCGGCGGAGACCTAGACGAAGGACACGGCATCGCAGTCGATGGCAGTGGCAATGCCTGTGTGACTGGCTTTACTGGTTCTTCCGATTTCCCAACTTTGAATCCCTACCAGACGTATCAAGGCGGCACCGATGCTTTTGTGACCAAGCTCTCCGGTTTCGGCGCAGAGTTGATCTACAGCACCTTCCTCGGCGGGAGAGCCGGCGATTTTGGCGAGGGTGTCTCGGTTGATGTCAGTGGCAATGCCTATGTGACGGGCTCTTCGAATTCTTCTGACTTCCCGACCCTAAATCCCTATCAAACGGATCAAGGTGGCTTCGATGCTTTTGTATCCAAGCTGACCTGGATGCCCAACTACCCCTGTGGCGATGTCAACACCGATGAACAAGTTGACCTGCTCGACGCAGTCTTCTTGATCAACTACATCTTCGTTGGTGGACCTGCACCGCAAACGCTTTCGCTAGGGGATGTCAATTGCAGCGGCGGAACGATCAACATTGCTGACGTCGTGCTCTTGATCAACTACATCTTCAGATCCGGTCCCGCCCCCTGCACGGAATGCGGGTAGGGGTGGTTCACTTACTGTAGGTCAGAAGCCCGACTTCGACAATGGTAGAATCGATCTTATTGTGCCGCGTATCCGACAAGTAATAGCAGATCGTGCTGCAAAGGGCTCCTGACAATTGCATGGATTTCCATAACTGTCAGAAAATGATTCTACCATATTCCGGGAAACAGTCGATATCGAGTTTGTTTGGCATAGGCGACATACCCATCTAATTCTTCGTATAGCGTTCTGTCCTCCAGCGAAGTGCGAATTACGAATAATACTATTACTGCTACGGTCGGGATAAACGTCCATAAGGACCCCAGCATTAATGGAACTCCTAATGCCCCGACAATAGTACCGGCATAACCAGGATGCCGAACGACTCGATATGGTCCGGTTGTCACCACTTGTTGTTTCCGATCAGTCTGAATGCGAACAAACTGTTCAAAGTGCTCGTTCTCCACCATTGCCCAACTACCAAATACATAAGCCGCCGCAATCAAAACTGATCCTATATAGACTGTAAAGAAAGGCAAGGAAGACCATTGATATCGAATTGCATCAAATCCCGCAACAATGGAAGTGATTAGTACCATAAGCAGCCAGGCAACCAGAAATACTTTGTCATAGGTCTTGATGCCTCTATGTAAAGCCCCTCGCTGCTTAAGCATTTCAGGCGCTATTATCGCATAGATTATTAGGGAGCATATTTCAAGAGACAGACCATAGAGAAAGTAAATCCAGCCTCGCAGCCAATCTGTAGTTCCGGCAGACACGAAGAGAAATAGTGCGAAGATGAAGCAAATCGCTATCCGCTGGATGACATATCTAATAGCTGTATTCGAATTTGTGCTTCGTGGGAGATCGGTTGTCATTGACAGTTGTTAAGAAATCGGAATGGGTGGCTGCCTACCACCCGAATATATTAATCCGCCAAATATCGTTCTTGGTCACGAAGATGATCAACAGAATCAGGAAAACAAAACCGATCTGTTGCGCAATTGAACGCGCTCTCATCGATAGCGGACGTCCCTTGATCTTCTCGATTATCAAAAACAGCGCCTGCCCTCCATCCAGTACCGGTATCGGTATCATATTGACGACGCCGAGATTGACCGAGAGTATCGCCGCCAATAGCAGCACTTCCACGAATCCGGTCTTGGCGGCTTCCCCAACGGCTTGGGCTATAAACAGCGGCCCCCCGATAAGCTTGGTTGAAACCGAACCGGTCACTAGATCCTTGAGGAACTTGAAAATCGTCCCCGCGTAGTAATTCGTCATGACAAACCCTTGGTTCAGCGAAGTGAAGAAGCCCATTGGCTTGTATGTCACATCCTGTCCTACGCCGATCTTCCCGAGCACGACGATTTCACCCTTTTCGTTCATTGTCGTATCGGATCTAATCTGCACGACTGCGCTCATCGTGTCCGCACCGCGCAGCCAACTTAACTTTGCCGATTCCCCGGGACGTTTGGTGATAATTCCGTACATGTGCCCGAATGAAGTAACCGTGGAGTCGTCAACCCCGATAAGAACATCCCCCGGTTTTAGACCGGCACGTTCCGCCGGCGTACCTTTTAGTACCTGACCAATCTGCGCTTTGGTATCATCAACGACCGGCTCTCCCTTGACGAAGTAAATGCCAAAGAGAATGATGATTGCCAGGACATAGTTCATCGCCGGACCAGCTAGAATCACCAGCATACGCTTCCAAACCGGTTTCGACATATACTCCCACGGCTCACCCCGTACATCTGATTCTTCCGGCTTTTCCCCCGACATCTTGACATAGCCCCCCAGCGGTATCCACGATAGGCAGTACTCAGTCTCACCTCTACGGAAACTGATCAGCTTAGGTGGGAATCCGAGCGAAAACGTCTCCACCCGGATGCCTGAGGCCTTCGCTAACATGAAATGCCCGAGTTCATGGACGAAAATCAACAGACCGAGTACGAATATGAACGCCAATATTTCTAACATGACAATTCTATTAACCTTTCCACCAGCCAAATGTTTCCGAAGCGATTAGTTCTTCTGTCCGTTTGCGCACCTGACCGTCTGCCTCAAGTAATTCGGTTAACGATGGTTTAGAGATCGTGATGCTTTCAATAACCATCTTATCCACTACGGCATAAATATCGGGGAGTTTAATTCTTCCGGCAAGAAAAGCCGCCACGGCAATTTCATTGGCTGCATTAAGAGTCAGCGCCGCCAATCCCCCCATGCGCAACACCTTGTATGCCAGTGCGATCGCCGGAAACCGTTCGTTATCGACCGGCTCAAAATGTAGCGACCTCAACTGTCCAAAATCCGCGCGCGGCAAATTGGTAGCCAAACGCTCGGGAAACTGCAATGCATAGGCAATCGGTAACCGCATATCCGGTGGTGACAACTGCGCAATTACTGAACCGTCGCAGAACTGCACCATCGAATGAATGACCGACTCCGGATGAATTACGACATCAATCTGCTCCGGCGTCACATCAAACAGGAAGTGCGCCTCGATGACCTCCAGGCACTTGTTTATCATGGTGGCCGAATCGATGGTGATTTTCGCCCCCATCGACCAGTTTGGGTGCTTCAGCGCTTCTTCAATTGTTATTGAACCAAACGTCTCCTTCGGGCGATTGCGGAAAGGCCCTCCCGATGCTGTCAAGATAATCTTCTCGACTTCGTTTCGCCGTCCCGCCTGCAAACATTGAAAGACCGCCGAGTGTTCCGAATCAATCGGGATGATCTGCGCTCCGGTTTGTCGACAAACTTGTTTCAATAACTCGCCGCCGGCGACCAGCGATTCCTTGTTTGCCAACGCGAGTGTTTTTCCTGCCGCGAGCGCGTGGTATGACACTTCCAGCCCCGCCGCCCCCACGATTGCGTTGACCACCAGATCAGCGTCTATCTCTCGAATTGTCTCAGCAAATGCCGCGTTGCCCACAAAGATTCGTGTTGACGCAGGCAGCGCTTGCCTGACAGTCTCCGCGGCTGCGTGATCACTCAGATGAACGGCTGAAACCTTGAATGTCTTTGCTTGCTCGATCAGCAGCCTGACATTACTGTGGCAGGACAGAAGCTCGACCCTGAACTTGTCAGGGTTCTTGGCTACGATGTCAAGGACATTGCGACCAATCGAGCCGGTCGAGCCGAAGAGGAGAATTCGCTTCACTTCTTCTCGTAAGCGCGAATTAAATACACCTTTTTGAGCGGCCGATCAGGCGCCGGGAAGCCGTTTTGTATCATGACATCAGCTTTCCCATCCTTCTGCAACTGCAGAAGCTCATCTTTCCATTGTACATCGGTGGCAATCCGCTGTCCCGGTCCTGATGTCGGGGTCTTGCCGATCTTCTGTACGACGTCAAACCCGGCAATCGTCTTTCCAAATACGGTGTACTTGTGATCCAAATGTGGCGTTGGCGCCAAACAGATGTAAAACTGCGATGACGCCGAATTGGGGTCGCTGGAACGCGCCATGCCGAGTGTGCCGGCATGATGCAGCGAATCGTTGAACTCCGCCGGCACGGTCGTCCCCGAACCGCCGGAACCGTCACCATTGGGATCTCCGGTTTGAATCATGAAGCCGTCGATAACCCTGTGGAAGACCAGCGAATCATAGTAGCCCCTTCTGACCAAACCCAGGAAATTCTCGACGTGCTTCGGCGCAACTTTGGGGAACAACTCAAGTTCAATTTTTCCCTCTGAGGTTTCCAGCACGACGACCGGATTTTTGCCCGGACCAATACATCCATCAGTAAACATAGCACCCACCATAACCAGCATGAGTATAGACAGTGTTGCTTTCATAACATCTCCTCGTAGCGCGTTTCGACATAACAGCGGCGGAATATACCGGTTATATGCACGCTGTCAAACAAAGTTGCTTCCCACATTCACCCCAATCGCAGACGTGAGCCAACCTCTTTTTTGGCTATTCGGGGTTGATAATGCGGTCGCCTTTGATTAAACTATTAAACTGGTTCCGTCATGAGGAAAGGAATTCTCGATGATCGAAGAACAACAGACGATAGCGCAACCGGCGAGCGGGTCTGGAATCGGCCTACACACCGGCTGCCAATCGACTATCACCTTCAAGCCCGCATCGCCCGGTTACGGCGTCCGCTTTGTGCGCACCGATCTCCCCGGTATGCCCGAAGTACCGGCTGACATCGATCATGTGGTGGGACTGGATCGCGGCACGACACTCCAGAAAGGCGAGGCGAAGATCTATACCGTCGAGCACGTGTTGGCGGCCGTGGCTGGCTTGCAGATAGACAATCTTATTATCGAACTCGACAACATCGAACCTCCGGTATATGACGGCTCCTCCAAACCGTTCGTCGACATTCTCCTGCAAGGCGGAGTGGTCAAGCAATCTCAGCCCAAAGAATTCTTCGAAATCGATTCGCATCTGGCTTATTCCGAGAAAGCGCGCGGCGTCGATATCGTTGTGGTCCCCAGTGATCAATTTCGCATTACCTTTCTGGTTGACTACAAAAACCCCGCGCTCGGCACGCAATACACATCGCTGGTCAGCCTCGAAGATGAGTTCGTCAACGAATTCGCGCCCTCACGAACTTTCTGTTTCCTGTCGGAAATCGAGACCATGAAGGAACGCGGCATCATCAAAGGCGGCGGGCTTGACTCGGCAATTGTCATCTGCGATCACGACATTGGTCAGGCCGAAGTCGAACGCTTGCGGGAATTGTTCGGCTTGCAGCAGGACGTCTTTATTGGCAAAACTGGAATCCTCAACGACGTTCCGCTCCGTTTCTACAATGAGCCGGTGCGCCACAAGGTGATCGATCTCATTGGCGACCTGTTCCTGATCGGCGCTCCTATCAAGGGGCACATTCTTGCTGCTCGTTCCGGCCATGCCGCCAATGTTGCCTTGGCAAAGAAGATGCGTTCGCTCTACCAGAAAAAACAGATTCGTAAGAAATTCCCCAGCCGATCGAGTGGCGACCATGTCCTCGATATCAACGCCATTCTCAAGATTTTGCCGCATCGTTATCCGTTCCTGTTGATCGATCGCATCATCGACATCGTCCCCGGAAAATCGGTGTCGGCATTGAAGAACGTCACGATCAATGAGCCGTTCTTCCAGGGACACTTTCCCGGCCATCCGATCATGCCGGGTGTGTTGATCGTTGAAGCGATGGCACAGGCTGGGGGGTTCCTGCTGTTGAACGCGGTCGAAAATCCGGAGAGCAAGGTTGTCTATTTCCTCGGCATAGACGGCGTGCGATTTCGCCGACCCGTCATGCCGGGAGATCAACTCCGCTTTGAACTCAAAATGCTGTCTTTCCGTCGCGGAATCTGCAAAATGACCGGCGAAACCTTTGTTGGTGATACGCTGGTTTGCGAAGCGGAAATGCTGGCGCAGGTGATAGATAAATGAGTACCAATATCATTCATCCAACAGCCATCGTGGCGGCTGGCGCTTCGCTCGGTGAAAACATCGAGATCGGCGCACATGCGATTATCGAAGACAACGTCTGCATCGACGACGGCTGCCGGATCGACGCCAATGTTCTCATCGCCGGCGGAGCGAGACTCGGCAAAAATGTGAAAGTGCATCACGGTGCCGTGCTTGCGACGATCCCGCAGGATCTGAAATTCGGAGGCGAGCCGTCGTTGTTGCGTGTCGGCGACAACACTACCGTCCGCGAATATGTGACCATGAATCGTGGCACCATCCAGCGTGGCGAAACGACGGTCGGCAGCGATTGCCTCATGATGGCTTACAGCCATGTTGCGCACGATTGCATCATTGGTAACCACGTGATTCTCGCCAACTCGGTCAATCTCGCCGGTCACATCGAAATCGGCGATTACGCCATTCTCGGCGGGCTTGTGCCGGTGCATCAGTTCGTCAAAATCGGCAGGCATGTTATGATCGGCGGCGGGTTCCGCATTCCTATGGATATATGCCCGTTCGCTATGTGCGGCGGTTATCCGGTCAAAGTAATGGGACTAAATGTCATCGGTCTGAGAAGACGCGGTTTTGCGCAAGAAACTCTCGACGGTTTGGACAAGGCATTTCGAATTCTGTTTCGCTCCAAGCTTAACACGACTCAGGCGGTAGAAAAGATCAAGGCCGAAGTGGAATTGATTCCCGAAGTACAGGAAATCCTCGATTTTATTGCCGCTTCCGAGCGCGGTATCTGCAAGTAGGGAAGATGATGAACAAGCTAAAATACGGCGTCGTTGGTTGCGGTCATTTGGGGCGCTTTCATGCCGAGAAAATCGCCGCCATCGAGAACGCCACTCTCACCGCTGCCTTTGACATCATTCCTGAGAAGACCACGGCAACAGCTTTGCAGACTGGTTGTCGCGATTGCCGGAGCGTTGAAGAACTGCTTGATAACGTTGATGCTGTCAGTATTGTAGTGCCCACCGAGTCACACTTCGCCGAGGCCAAGCGTGCGCTTGACGCTGGAAAACATGTCTTGGTTGAGAAACCGATTGCCACGACCGAAGCTGAAGGGCGCCAATTGACAGAGCTAGCTTCTCGCAAGGGATTAAAGTTGCAGGTCGGACATATCGAACGCTTTAATCCTGCATTCGCAGGGTTGGGATTGCTTCCCGGACCGCCGCGCTTTATCGAAGGACACCGTCTGACCCAGTTTAGCCCGCGAGGTTTGGCCGTTGCTGTCATTCTTGAATTGATGATTCACGACCTCGATTTGCTTCTCTCGGTAGTAAAGTCGCCCGTGCAGGATGTTCACGCGTCCGCAGTCGCCGTTGTCTCCGACAAACCGGACATCGCCAATGCTCGCATCGAATTTGCCAATGGCACCGTTGCCAACCTTACTGCGTCACGCATCTCTGTCAAGAAAATGCGCAAGCTCCGCTTGTTTTCCAAAGACAACTATCTCTCGGTTGACTTCCTGAAGATGACCGGTGAGCATTTTGTATTAGCGCCGCTTGACGACACCAAGTTCTATGACGGCTACTTCTGTGCCTTGCAGCATGAGCCCACGGGACGCAAGATCATGTTCCGCCAATTGGCCTATCCCACTTACGACATGCTCACCGCCGAGATTTTTTCATTTGTCGATGCAGTCGTATCCGACAAACCGGTGCGCGTCAATGGAACTGAAGCTACCGCAGCCTTGGCTCTGGCGAAGCGGATTGAGACCATTGCTATGGATAACCTCAACAGGATTCTGTCTTGAAGCCGATTTTCGTTGCTGCAGGTGAACCTTCGGGAGACCTTCACGCTGCCGCCCTGATTCGTGCGCTTCAGGCCCGCCATGGCGGGCTTCGCTTTTTTGGGCTGGGAGGCGAGCAAATGCGCACTGCCGGAGTCGATCTGCTTTATGATCTTTCCTCACTAGCGATCGCCGGTTTTTGGGAAGTGGCCAAACGTCTGGTGCATTTTCGCCGAGTATTCAACACCGTCCTTGACAGAGTTGATACCGAAAAACCCGTTTTGGCAATCCTTATCGACTATCCCGGCATGAACCTGCGTCTGGCGCGCGAATTGAAAAATCGCGGCATCAAAATCGTGTACTACATCGTTCCCCAAGTCTGGGCCTGGAAACCGGGGCGCATTCGCCAGATTGAAGAGCGAGTCGATTTGTTGCTGTCAATCCTGCCATTCGAAAAACAGCTTTTCGACCCGACGAAGCTCCAATGCGAATTTGTCGGTCATCCCCTTCTTGACACGATCAGTATTGAATCAAGTTCGCAGAAGTTCCATACAAGACACGGAGTTAACTCCGCCGCCAAAATTATTGCGCTGCTGCCCGGTTCGCGTGAAGTTGAAATTGAACGGCACTATCGCATCATGCTTGCTACTGTCGCACTCCTGAAGAAATCTGACGCCTCAGTGGTTCCATTTGTGGCGATCAGGAATGAAGTCAAGGCTTCACTGTATGCAATTGCCGAACGCGAGGCGGGTATCATTCCTGTGCATATCACTGATGATCGCTACGATCTATTAAAATCTGCGAGTGTTTCACTTGTCGCTTCAGGTACTGCCACGCTGGAAGCGGCATTATGCGGTAGACCCTTCTGTGTGGTTTACAAGACCGGCTGGATCACTTATCAGATTGCGAAGCGCCTGATCAATCTGAAAAATGTCGGATTGGTGAACATCGTCGCTGGTGAGACAATCGTGCCTGAGTTCCTGCAAGCCGAAATGAACTCTGAGAATCTGGCCGCATTCTGTCGCTCCATGCTCTTCGACCCCTCAGCGTCAGAAACCATGATGCGGAAACTGAATCTGGTGAGAGGTCGACTCGGCAAGCCGGGCGCAGCCGAACACGCGGCGGCGTTGATTGCGCGGGAGTTTCTGCAATGAAATTCCTGTATCGTTGCCTGACTTATGTCTATGTGCTGCCGCTCTCGATCGCTGTGATGATTGCGCGCCTCTTCGGTAACAGGACACAGATCGAAAGACTCGGCCTGGGACTTAGTGCGATAAAGAGCGATCGCCGTCCTCTTTGGCTGGTGGCATCATCCGTTGGTGAAGTCACCATTGCTGTTAAATTGATCAAGCGGCTCAAGGAAGTCGCCGATCAGCCGGTGTTGCTGACGGTCACGACCAAAACCGGTCGTCACAATGCTCTACAATCCGGAAGTCACGCCGACGTTGTCGCCTATCATCCATTGGACATTCCGAAGTATGTACAGCGCTTCCTGACAACATACAATCCGAACAAGGTCATCTTATTGGAAACCGAACTCTGGCCATCGTTGATGGCTGAGGCCTTTGGCCGTGACATCAAAATCATGCAGGTATCCGGACGACTCTCCGAGAAATCACTGCGTCGCTACGCCCCATTTATGCCTTTGTTTCGACCGTTGCTAGAGAGATGTGATGCCCTCCTGATGCAGAGCGAGGAAGATGCCGTTCGTCTGCGCGAATTGGCCGGGGAGGATGCCCGCATTGAAGTTGTCGGCTCACTCAAAGGTGAATATGTTCCGCCCGCGTCTGCCGATTTGCAGAAGACCAGTGAGTCCTTGCGACCGTGGCAAGACCTGAAGATTGTCACTTGCGGTTCGACCCGACCCGGCGAAGAAGCGATATTGCTGAATGCTTTCGTTCTGCTATGTAAGCAGCTTCGTGATGTTCGCATGGTGCTTGCACCACGGCATCTTGAAAGAACAGATGAAATTCTCGCACTGCTTAAACGTTCTGGCTTGTCCTATTGCCAGTACAGTAAATCGACCTTGGACGAGCAGACTCAGATTTTGCTACTCGATACGATCGGCCAGCTAAACCTGTTCTATCACTATTCTTCGGTTGCCTTTGTTGGCGGTACGTTGGTTCCGCTTGGCGGCCACAATTTGCTGGAGCCTGCGCTGGCAGGCTGTCCCGTCATGCACGGTCCGTATTGCGAAAACCAGCGGGCAGGATGCGATTTACTGATTGAGTATAAGATGGGAGTTCCGGTTGCCGACGCAGAGGACCTCTGCAAGAGTGTCGTCG
>CAIYYT010000157.1 GCA_903930455.1 uncultured bacterium
GCCTATAATGTTGAGACCCGGCGCTTTCGAAACTTCATGACGTACCAGCGGACTTGGCGGGAAGCGAGCGGTTCCGACGACAGCCACGGCCGCGCCTTGTGGGCACTTGGCACCGTGTTAGGTAGCTCTCACACACCGGCGCTACATAGTATGGCTGGCTGGTTGTTCGAAAAGGCTTTGCCGGCAATTAGCGACACAACCAGTCCTCGGGCTTGGGCATTTGCGCTTATCGGCATCCACGAGTACATGCGTCGATTTGCAGGAGACCGTCGAGCCAGCCAAGTTCGAGAAGACTTGTCGGGGCGTCTCTTGGCACTGTACCAACGAAACCGTTCGGACGACTGGCGATGGTACGAAGATGGACTGACCTATTGCAACGCTGCGCTGCCTCATGCCCTACTTATGTGCGGCCGGTGGATACCCAATCCTGCCATGATTGATGCGGGACTGGAATCCCTCACCTGGCTGGCCGAATTACAGCGGGCCGACAAGGGAGGGCATTTTGTCCCGATCGGGTCGAATGGCTTCTATCGACGGGGTGGCGATCGTGCGCGATTTGATCAACAACCGGTAGAGGGTCAGGCCATGGTGTCCGCTTGTCTTGAAGCGTACCGGATCACGCGAGATGAACGCTGGAACAAAGAAGCCCGACGCGCTTTCGAGTGGTTCCTTGGGCGCAACGACTTGAACCTTTCCATTTATGACCCAACGACAGGCGGTTGTCGAGACGGTTTGCATCCCGACCGCCCTAACGAGAATCTTGGCACAGAGTCGACCCTCGCTTTCCTCCAGTCCCTGCTGGAACTGCGCTTGGCAGAGAATAACTTTTTGTCTTTGGAGACGCGACCCAGATGAGCAACACGCACCCCGAGCTTTTTCATCGTCATAAGCTCAATCCGATCTTAATGGCGGCTAATTGGCCTTATCCGGTCAATACCGTGTTTAATCCTGGCGCCACATTGTTGGCCGATGGCACGACACTGCTCCTGTGCCGTGTAGAGGATCGACGCGGCCAGTCACACCTCTGCGCGGCCCGCTCGGCCAATGGCGTGGACGGTTGGCAGATTGATCCGCAGCCAACCTTGAGACCCGACCCTGAACATTTTCCCGAGGAGATTTGGGGCGTTGAGGATCCACGCATCACCTACCTCCCGGAGCTGAGTCGGTACGCCATCGTCTATACCGCCTTCACCCACGATGGACCGGGCGTGGCTTTGGCGACCACCGAAGACTTCCACAGATTCGAGCGCTACGGGATAATTATGCCCCCGGAAGATAAGGATGCAACTCTGCTGCCGCACCGCATTGATGATCGATGGGCGTTGATTCATCGCCCGGTCAGCTCTCCCAGAGCGCACATATGGATATCCTATTCGCCCGATCTACGGCACTGGGGCAGCCACACACTCATGTTGGAAGCTCGCCGCGGAGGGTGGTGGGATGCAAACAAGATAGGTCTTTCGCCACCGCCAATAGAAACTCCGGAAGGCTGGCTTGTGATATACCACGGAGTACGACAGACAGCGGCTGGCTCAATCTACCGATTAGGACTCGCCCTTTTTGATTTGAAGGCGCCAGAGATCTGCTTGAAACGCGGCGCCGAGTGGGTATTCGGCCCCGAGGAACCTTACGAGCAACGGGGCGATGTTGGCTATGTCGTTTTCCCTTGCGGCTACACTGTCCTTCCCGATGGTGACACCATCCATTTGTATTACGGAGCAGCCGACACAAGCATTGCCCTGGCCACTGGCAGTATTCGCGCCATTCTTGAGTGGCTTGATCAGAACCATTGACAAAGGGCAGGAAGTTGGCAGCTCCACTCACTTCTGAAGTTTGGGGTTGAACGATAGAGGAATTCCCGGACAACAAGAGAGAGACTCTCCATGAAAGAAGCGGCCGATTTTCTCTCCTGGTCGCCTTTCTGTTGGCGGGTCACCTGATTATGGTAACCTTTGGCGTTTCCTGATCGGTTCGGCGACCGCCGAACCACGCGGACGTTTGTCGTTCGCCGCGATGCGCGGCGCAATCTGCCGTTTCTTTAACATCCCAACAAACCCCTTAGTGTCATATCCCTTGTCACCTCCCAACGTCTTCGGCTGGCGATGTTTCTTCGCCTGTCGCCTCAGCATCTGCTCCGCCGCTGACCACTGCGACTTCGTATCCGCGAAAGTCACGCTGATGTCCAACGACAATCCATGCCGGTTCTCCATTAGCGCATGCCCTCCATAATATAGCTTCGCCTCTTTCCCCGGACCCTTTGCGATACGACCGACTCTACGCATCCGCCCTCGACTCATGCGTCGCACATTACTCCGCTTCTCGCCGTGAAAGTTCACCGTCGCATTACCCGGGTCATCCTCATCACGATCCGTCTCGCTCGTATCCTTGCGCCGGAAGCTCTTCAAACTCGCCCACGCCTCGATCAACGTTGAATCCACCGTAAAATGATCCGCGTTGACCAAACCCCCGCCCTGAGCCGACTTCACCACATTATCGAAAAACAGCTTCCCCACCTCATGCGCCAACACTCGCTCCGGGGGTACCGACGGTCGACCGGTATCAGAATACATCTCGTCAAACACCCTCGACAACCGCTTCAACTCACGATCCGCTAACGCCTTGATCTTCCGCAACGGATGATCCGCCGGCATACACTGCTTCGGCGTCCACAAACTCAACATGGTCTCCTGACGATTCGGCTCTCCACGCATGCTTATCAATCCTCCAAATCAATAATCAAGCGATGAGAATACCCCCTTTATTCATACTTCAACTATAATCGGTGTTTTTCAGCAACCTGCTAGGCAAAGACGCGCTACTTGCCGTGCTTCTTCTTTGGGCTGGTTGCGGCTTTGTTCATGCCGAAATTGAATTCGCTGCTGACATGCCTCTGATTGCCGACGCGATCGGTCACTTTAATATCCAGCCGGTGCCTGCCGGGTGTGAGATCAAAGTGTGGTGTAGAGATTAGTGTGCCATCCTCCGGATCGTACACCGGTATGCACCATCGTCCGTCGATGCGTACTTCGACGGAGTCACGGATACCCGCGAGATTGTCGTCAATCTTGCAGCGAATCTTCGGGCGTGCGGACGACACCGAAGCACTCGCCGATGGGCTGATTTCCCTAATCGCGGGCGCAATGGTGTCGATGCGGATGCTGACGACTCCAACTCGATATGATTTCGCAGTAACCGAGTTGCTGGCACTGTCGGCTTCGGCGCCGAGGAAGCTGGGATTCCCCCCTTTACCAAGATAGAGACCGACGCCACGCGGAATCGCTTTGTCGAACTCATACGAAATGGTCACCTGCTTTGCCAGCGGGAATTCATCCGGCACAACCTCATAGCCTGTGCTCTGCAACGATTTGGTCGCTTCAATGTCAAAGTAGTATTGCCGATCGAGGGGGAAATAGACCTGCCCGACCGGAGGGAGAAGGATCTGCAAGCGACCATCCGGAGAAACGACCTTCCCTTCGGCTTGGACGTCACCTGACCAGGCACGACGAAAACCCGTCGCAATCGTGTAGCTCTGTTCCTCTTTCTTGCTCCCTTCAGAACTCTTGATTAGAGTGAAGTTCCCCTCGGCATTGAGAAGATCCCTGCTACCTTCCGAATCGACAACTCCAAACGCAAAACCGCCGCCGATGTTTTTCAAAACGACCGACGGCGACGCGGATTGACTGCTTGCTAGCCTGAACTCCACTGGCGCCGCCCTAAGCTGCCTGACCAACAGACATAGCTTTTCGCCATTCGGAATGAAGGCGTAAGTGATATCCTCTTGATGAGTGCCGTATCGCTGCAGTAATGCTGCCAGCCGCGCGTATTCCGGTTTCGCCTTCTTGCCCGAAGAATTCTTCGACACATGACGTATGGAGACGATCGCCCGGCTCTCATTGCCGGCGATATCGCGTGCAATCAGAGTGAGCGACGAAATGGCGCCTTCAGCATCACGGCAGACACCTTCGTCCGATTGCGCCTGCTGCATGGACACGAGATTGTAGAAGTCGGAAGCACCGTGGACCGCCATCTGGTAGTTGCGTTCCATATCGATCAGGTAGGTCTTGTCGAAGCTGAGCGTGTCGTAGGTCAGGCGATAAAGCAGGCGGTCACCTTGCCTCAACTCCAGCGAATAGATAGGCTTCAGCCAGGCACTGGTTCCAACTCTGTCGACTGCTTCGACTGATAGCCAGAAATTGTCATCGTCACATTCGATCGTATCGTTCAACACGTACGCTGACAGAGTCGGCTTCTTAAGAAACAGATAATCGAGCTTGCGTCCCAATGCGCGTTCCAAATCGTCATTCCATTTACCGATCAGATGAAGTCGGCGGAATTCCGGGGGTTGCGTATCGCTGACTTTCAACCCTTCAAAGCCCAGTGGATTGAGTGGTTCGTTGTCTGCCGCGCGAATCTCGAAATGCAGGTGCGGTGCACCGACACCGGTCTGGCCGGAAAAGCAGATCGTGTCTCCGCGATGGTAGCGAAACTTTGCCGCGTCGAGGATCAGATTCTGATTATAGGACTGTGACGCAATCTGCTGCTTCGCCACATAATCCTCGACCTCGGAACGGAAGTGATCAAGATGGCCGAAGACGGCAACCTTGCTGTCCGTCATTGCAAAATAGAGTGCCTTGCCGTAACCATAGTATGATGTTGACAATCGCATGACATAACCATCCGCTGGCGCGACAACCGGCCGACCGACAGCGCCACCGGTACGAATATCGAGACCGGCGTGGTAGTGGCGTGTCCGCCAATCGCCAAAGGATGATGACAGTTCCTTGCCGTATGGCAAAGGCCAGAGATAATCGGCATACACAGGTGTGGCAAAGAAGATCAATACCAGCCAGGCCGACAGAGCATACGGCAAGCTGTACCGCACCCGCGTTCGTGCGTTACAATTCCGGCGAATACTGGAATCAGAATAGCTCATAGTTTTGGCCAATCGTACTGTCATTAGCTGCGGGCAGACTCTCTGATGACTCCCGCAACGGCTGTTCGCGTGACGCTGTCACAGGCGCTTTGACCTGATCGCTGTGAAAACCTTTTGCCAAGTATTCGGCATCATAGCCCAGATCGCAAAGCAATTCAGCGAACCTCGCTTCACCATGCAGCGTATAGATCTTGCGCGGATTGCATTCCTGTATGTAGGACAGAAGTTGCGTATAATCAGCGTGATCAGATAACGGTAGTCCGGCATCTGCACCCACCGTAAACCCCTTCTTTACGCCCGCCGACCAGCCGCTCAGGAAAAGTGATTTCTTGCGCTTGAGTTGTCGGAATTCGTCCTGACGCATCGTCTGCGGAGACACAACCACGACCTTGTTCTCAAGAGAAGTGTGCAGGTAATGACTGGTTGACTGCAATTTGATACCGGCGGCGCGATAAAGCTGGTTCATCTTCGAGATCGGCGTATCAACGCAGACCGCAAAGCCATGCTGTTGTAACAACATCACCGCCTCTTGCGACTTCCCCATCGCGTAGCCGATCAACACCGGGATATTCCGGTTTGCGAGCACGCGCTTAACAAAACCGATGATACGCGTGTAAACCTCGTTCTGCGGCGGAAAAGAATAGCTTGGATCACCATAGGTTGATTCCATGATCAGGATGTCGCAACGACGCGTCTCCAGAGGCGGGCAGGTAAGATTGGAGTATACTTTGAAATCGCCGGTGTAGACAATGCGGGTACTCTTGATCTCGACCAGTATCTGCGCCGCCCCCAGCATGTGTCCGGAAGAAAACAACTCGACCGTAGCATCACCAAACTTGACAGGTCTGCCGAGGGGCAGCACCCGGGTCGGCACGTTGGGAAAGCGCTGTCGATAGAGCAGCGCTGTCTCGGCCGTGGCAAGAATGCGACCATGCTTGCGCGCATGATCAAAGTGCGCATGCGAGACATAACCGAAGTCTGCTGTGCGGCTCGCATCAAGTAGGAATTCGAGTCCTTCGATGGCAATGCCATTGTCGTAAGATATTAGCGGTGGCACAAATTTATGCGAATATCTAAAGTCCGTTATAGCTTATAGCCTATCTTTCTCAAAAACTCGTGGCGCTTTTTCTTGGCGGCATCGTCTTCAATCCCCAGCGGTGTCTCGCCATCCACGACACCGAGAATACTACCCCCTTGCTCTGTCCGGGCAACAACCACTTCGACCGGATTGGCGGTGGCACAAAAGATGTTCACGACTTCATAGACGTTCTTGAGGCTGGTCAGCACGTTGACCGGAAAAGCGTCGCGCATAAAGATCAAAAACGAATGTCCTGCCGCGATTCTGTAAATGATGTCCGCTGCCGCTTTCGCCAATGCCGCATCATTGCCCGAGAATCGCACCAAACGGTCACCGGAGGCCTCGCAGAAGGCGACGCCGAACTTGACTGTCGGCACCGAATTGACCATCAATTCATGAATGTCTTCCACACTCTTGATGAAGTGCGTCATGCCAAGAATCAGATTACACTCTTCAGGCATGGCGATTTTGACCGTCTCAAATTGCATGACTGCTCCTACTTGTTCCCACCCGAATAGAAGTATCTGTGGTTAAATAGCGTTTCGGCAATCGCATTGTCGCACTGATAGGAAGTGTATTCTTCGATCACACCGAAACGTCCTTTGAAAAAGAGAAAGCCGGCTTTGCCCTTCAATTCAAATCGCATGGGCAGATAGAGGGTGCTGTCGTTGTCGGTGACCACGCCATAGTCCATTTTGAAATCAAGCATGTCCACAAAGTGCGGTAGCTTGGCCGGCGCAAAAGTGGTTCTGAGCACTCCGTAGGTTTTGGCGTCAATCCAGTAGGTGGCATTTAGGTGGCGTGAATCAAGCGTCTTGGAGCGAGCCATAACGACATAGTAGCTCATCAGCTTTTCCACCGACTGATCAATAGTGCCGCCAGTAGTGGCAATCGTCGAGGGCACTACGGCGAATGACGAATCACCCTTGCCGATCTGATAGTAATCGTAGTCCGACATGCCATCCAGCGTCAGTGGATCAACAGAGTTGTCTTTGGAACCTTCTTTCTTCTCTTTGTCCTTCTGCTCGTCCTGCCACTTTTCGTTCAGATCAACGACCTTTTTCTGAATCTCTTCCGGTGGCAATGGCTTGCCATCCTCGACAATGGACAGAATTTCTTCTGAGGTGCGCTCACCCCAGAAATAGGCCTTGCGTTTGGTGACAGTCACCTCGTCCGGCTGCATATCCTTGTCGTACTTGATCTTGTTTGTTGTGGCGAAGTTGGTGTATTTCTCGCAGTGCTTTTTGTCGCGCTCCTGCTTGGCAATAACAACCTTGATGATGTCCTGTGCGGAGGGCGTCGTCTGCGGATAGGCGGTGCCTGTAACCAGCAGGGCGCTCATGAGCAAAACCAGACTTCTCAAGGCTACTCCTTCGGCTCGATGATCTTGACGCTCTTGATCAGATCGCCGATCTCAATTCTTTCAACCACATCCATTCCCTCAATGACATTTCCGAAGAGCGTGTAACGTCCGTTGAGTTGCGGCTGCGGCGACTGACAAATAAAATACTGGCTGCCTCCGGTGTCTTTGCCGGAGGTCGCCATACCAACCGATCCGGTGTTATACGGCAGATCGTTGTACTCGCAGCGGATTTCATAACCCGGACCACCCCAACCGTCACCTCGCGGGCAACCGTCCTGAATCACGAAATCGGGCACCACCCGATGCCAGACGCGCTTGTCATAAAAACCGCTCTTGGCCAACTTGATGAAGTTGGCAACCGTCTTGGGCGCAGCATTGCGCAGCAGCTCGATGCGGATCGTCCCTTTGGCTGTGCTGATCTCGGCAACGGGATTGGGCGAATCACTTGCATAGATCAACCGATATGACTCGGGAGTAATAGCGGTCGGATAATGATCGTTCGCAGTAGTAACAGGCATCTTTAGCATTGCGGCAAGTGTTGACGCGCGTTTGCGGATGGAGTAGTTGTCATCGGCTAATGCAGCTGTAACCATCTCCTTCACTGCCGGCTTGCCGTTCAGTGAGTCTCCGAAAGCAAACAGGCAATCAAGAATCGCTGCCTTAATGTCGTTATCACGGGTGCCTTCGTATCGAATCTGCAGGTTGTTCAATTCCATAATCAACGTGTCCCGGGCGATGCGATCGCAGGCAAGCACAATGGGAATGATATCGGAATCCATCAAGGCGGGTGTCGTAAAGAGGTTTTTGATGCTGTCAGACTGAGCACTCAAGAGATTCTCGTACGCTGCCGCTCGCACCGTCGGTGTACCATCACTTGAAAGTGCTCCGAGAATCGACCAGCGCTCCGACGAAACAACAGAGCCACAAGCAGTCGCTGCGGCAGCCCGCTCCTGGGGAATGTCGGACTTAGACCAAGTCCGAATCTGTGGCAGCGCTTCGTCCTTCCTGAGTCTGGCTATTGCTGCCAGCGCTTCAGTACTCAGGTTGATATCGGCGTCATCCAGAAAAGGTGTCAACCTATCCAGTGCCTGCTGATCCACAAGGTCTCCCAGCACTCTGATCGCCGCCTGCCGTACATAGACATGTTCCTTGGGGTTAAGTAATGCTGTGATCTGCGGCAGTAGTTCGCGAGCCTTGAGTTTGTCGGCGACGCCGAGACAATAGTATTTCACCCGCCAGTCGTCTGTTTGCAGCAACGGCATGATCTCAGTCAGTGCCGACTTGTCAGCAACTCGGGTAAGGGCATTAAGGGAGTAGATACGAATCTGGTTGTTGGCGTCTTTTAGACCCGTAACGTAGAACGGCAATGCCTGGGCATTGGCACGCCTGGCAAGCGAGAAGAAGACCTTCTCCCTGATACCTGCATCCGGATTTGTTGCCTGCGCCACCAGTGCGCCGAAGGAGTATCTGTCTCGGAGACGATGTATCGATTCCGCCGCCAATGCCCGGAAATGCGGCCTCTCGAGAGTGTCGCTCAGGATTGCTATCAGTTGTTTGGTTGTCGCTTGCGATCCCACCTTGCTGAGAGCCTCAATGGCGCGTGACTTAATCGCCGAATCGCCGTCGGCGGAATAACGCAGGAGCCATTGTGTGTAAACACTGTCTCCAAGCTGACCGGCCGCAAAGACCGCCTGCAGCCGCACGAGTTTCGCATCATCATCCAACAGTCTTACAAGAGACGCCCGATAGGCGGTGTCACCGACGATGCCAATCAAGTATGCAGTCCGTGCGCGGACTTCTGGATCGCCACTGACGATCCATTGACCAACTTTGACGGTATCAACGGCGCGTTCGTCTTCGAGAATGGCAATATCTGCCAGCGTTTTGGATTGGACCTGGCCTTGTCCAAGAGCGTGACCGGCAACAATTAGTAATAGCAGCGCCGGTAAGGCACACCATAGGGCAATACGATTGGTTTTCATGGGAATAGATTACGGCGATTTTGGTGATAAGACAAGAGGGAAATAGAATGCCGTGACGGACGGCGAATACCAAACGAGATGATGGCAGTCTGCCTTCTATTTAAGCAGAATCATCTTCCTGGTCCGCGCGATGTTGCCCGCTTTGAGTCGATAGAAATAGACGCCGCTGGCGACCGGTCTGCCATCGTGGTCGCGACCATCCCAAATGATGGAATGCGTTCCGGCGTTCTGTGTTTCGTCGAC
The DNA here is from genome assembly GCA_903930455.1 of uncultured bacterium. Classification (GTDB taxonomy): domain Bacteria; phylum Zixibacteria; class MSB-5A5; order CAIYYT01; family CAIYYT01; genus CAIYYT01. The sequence continues at coordinate 9,600 of CAIYYT010000157.1, forward strand.
AAGGGTCGCGATCTGCTGCCCAAGCAGATTATATATCGCCACCGAAACCTGGCCTGCATGTTGAAGCGTGTAACTAATTATCGTTTCGGGGTTGAAGGGATTGGGGAAATTCTGCTGAAGCTCGAACGCTGACGGCAGATTTGGTTCGCCGTCGTCGTCCACCGGCGTTGCCTGTCGGTAACGCGCTCTGGCTAACAGGACTGCGGATTGTAGCGCGGCGACATCTCTGCCACCCATCATGACAAAACAGGCCGTGTCGGACGCACCGGGAGCGATATTGAACGGTCCCGTAGCGATGCAGTAGGACTGATCGTATGCACTAAGACTTGCCGTGTCAGCAAACCCGTGGGTGAGAAAGGCATACTTTCGGGGCTCACTGACCAAACCGCCGGAGGCATCATAAACTACGCCGGAGTTCCGGATCGCATAGAAGGTTTGCACGCCCTCGGGGTTCAAGACGGCTGTGCCTCGGAAGCTATTAACCACCGGACCGTTCTGGTATAGATAGCCAAGGCCATACTCTCTCGAAAAGCCTGTGCGGTCCGATCCACCGCTTCCCCAAGGGAAGTCCCAGTCACAGTAGATACCGACATACGCGCCATTAATAGGCATCGCCGACTTGTTGGAAATGACGTATTCGAGGATGATATACCGCGCGTCAGCGCTGCCGGTGAAATTGGCGGTACGCTGCTCCACGACAATACCGAGCGGGTTGGCGGCACGGTCATCCGCATAGCGGCAGAAGGTCTCGACATCACCAATGACGCCCTCGGTGTAATAAATCAGGTTTCCTCCGGGAGCAACCGCGAAGTCTTCATCCACCGACCCAAGCTTGTTGACGATACCATCAGAAACGTGATTGCTATCGACGCCAATCATCAGCCCGCACTGGAACAGATTATTTGTGCCGCCAGCAGGGAAAGTAAAACCTGCGCCGCTTTTGTACGAGATCGATTCGTCCGCTAGTCCGTAAGTGCCGTAGTTGCTGATTGTAAAACGGCAACTGTCGGTCTGATGCGTATAGGATGATTTCACCAATGCCGTGCCAACGGTGAAGTAGAGCTTGATCGTTCGCTGATAGCTGGAGCCGTCGTGGATCTGCAAGTCAACAGTCAGATGAGTCCCTTCCGTGATTGACGATGCAAAGGCCAAGCGGTAAGAATTGGCGGAGTCGCTTTTGGACTCATTTAGCGCCATATTTCCAAAGGTGGAGAATCCCTGTAGAATTGTGACTCCAGACTGCGGATTGGCAAGTTGTCCCGTCACACCCAGAGTGCCCGAACCAGAGTTTCGTAATTGCACGATAACGTTTACCGTGTCTCCCGGCTTTATCGAATCGTGAGTGACCTGTTGGACGTAGATATTGATCTGATTGTTCGGGGCGAGCAGACTCATGGCCGCCGGGATATTGATTACACCCCAACCGAAAGTATTGTCCTCACCGAGATCACCCTTATCGACTGCCGAGTGCATCAGCGCCGACTTAATCGAATCAACCGGAGCGTTGGGATTGTACTGCCTTAACAGTGCGACGGCACCTGCTACGTGTGGCGCTGAAAAGGAAGTCCCACCAGTTATGATATAGGACGAATCGGGGTACGTTGTCTTGACTTGATAGCCGGGTGCTACAACTTCGGGTTTGATCGAGATTCCGTCGCAGTCGGACGGTCCACGGCTCGAGCCACTCCAGATGCTGTCTACGTTGGTAGCTAACACGGCTCCTACGGAGAAGGAGTTATACGGCGTGGTAGCGCGATTGGCAGGATTACGGAGTGACATCGGGGTGGGACCGCTGTTTCCACAGGAGAAAACTACGACAGTGCCAGCCGCCTCGACATTGTCAATCGGGGCCCAGAAGATGTCAAGGCAACCGATATTGCTCTGAGTGAAACCCCAGGAATTGTTCAGTACATCGGGGACATCATCCACAGTGTTGGGATCACCATCCGGATCGGCCACCCATTGAAAAGCCTCCAAATAGTTGGAATGCGGAATGTCAACGACCATGGCGCTAATCCAGTCCGCGCCAAATGCGACACCGACCGTATCACCGGTAGCATCATCCTTACCTACCATAACGCCCATGGTCTCAGTGCCATGCGGGCCACTGTCAAGTCTGAGATTGCAATGCGGATAGGTCTGACCGTAAACCGGATCAAACCAGCAGGCGTCCGCGGAGTAGCCGTGGTTACCATGATAGGAGTTCTTCAAAGCCGGGTGGTCACCATCGACACCGGAGTCAAATGATGCGATCAGAGAACCGGCGCCGGTAAAACCCAAAGCCCACATGCTGTCGGCATGGATAGCGCGCAGACCGGGTGACACACCTGCTGTGGTGGGGGCCAAAACAGCCGTTTGGCTTGTGGGATAGTAGAGTGATTGCATCGGAAGATCTGCGATTATTGCCGCCAGATCGGGACGATCGCAAAGGGTCTCAATAAATGATTTTCTGGCCTCGACCTGCAAGGCGTTAGTGATCCAATAGGCCTTGTAGGAGCGCACGTCACCGCGTGACTTGGCATCGTCAAGCGTGCGCAGTATGTCGGTTTGAGCAGTGCGGGCGAAACTCTGCAATTCATCGATCAGAATTCTGTGTGACGCCTGTCTGGTGAAGCTGGCGAGCTTGTATCGTTGCTGCAGGGACGAAACGTCCGCGCGGTCGCTCATGAATACCAGCACCGATACAAGATCGCCGTCGCTTTTGGAGGAGAGAGTAGAGTCAAGATATTCCGATAGCTGCGCCGCATGCGTTTTGGAGGCGGAAGTCAAAGGCAGCGATAGAATTATGGCGATTGAAATTAACGCGATGAAGAACGAAAATACGCTTTGCCTCATATTGATCTTCCTAAGAGCGAACTACGTGCCGAAATCGCCAAGGGAATGGCCATCAACCGTCGCTCGGTTATCATGTTGTTAATCATGCGGATAGCCTCTGCGGCATTCCTACGGAATCGACACAGACTTCCGTTGAGATTAGCTCAAGAGATGCAATCAGATGCATCTTGTATGATCTCCGTTTCAACTAAATCTTGACCGCCGTGCCAGACGCAGTCACCAGGAGCATTCCTTGCCGGACGACCTCGTAGTCGAGATCAACTCCAACCACAGTATTGGCTCCCAAGCGGGCAGCCTCGTCTTCCATCTCTTTGAAGGCAATCAGGCGTCCTTTGATCAATTCGTTTTCATAAGCGCCAGAGCGACCACCGACAATATCGGTGACAGTGGCAAATAGATCCTTGACGATATTGGCGCCGAGTATCGCCTCGCCGGCAACAATGCCGAGATACTCGCGCACCGGCTTACCTTCTATAGACGGAGTAGTTGTAGTAATCATCTATCAGGCTCCTTGGTTTAGCAATCCCTAAGTACAATGATAATCCCGATCGGGGAAATTGGCAACCGGTTAAACTGAGGATTTTGGCAAAGTTCAGATGAGGTGGAGAGAACACGAATGCTCTTGACAAACCGGCGAAGAGTCATAAATTCCAGCGCCGATGGTTGAATGTTACTGAAATGGCGGAGTAGCTCAGCTGGTTAGAGCAGCGGAATCATAATCCGCGTGTCCGGGGTTCAAGTCCCTGCTCCGCTATTTGTACAATCGTCGCGACAACTCATTCACAAGAAGTTATGAGTGGATCCCGAATTCATAGTACGGATCCTCCAAGACAGTCCCTAGCAACCTCTTGTTCGAGCTGAAGAAACGGAAGTTGGAGGATTTGGGACCAATTTCGGTCCATCGGACTTCAAAACAGATCACAAGTAGTCGAGCCTCACCCCGTTGACTGGAACAACTTGCCGTAATGGCGCAGGGATTAACCTGCGCCATTTCCGGTAAGAACTGAATTCACTAGTCACCGTTGTGTCGGTGGACCGGGGGGGGGAGGAGGAGTCTTGGGATCCTCCTGCAGCTTCTTGGTGATGTACAGGATTGCCTGAGCCAGCTGATCATCAAGTCCTCTAGCTGTTTGGTCGGGCAGGTTGTCAACTTCGATATCCGGAACGACACCGACATTCTCCATTACCCACTGACTCTTGAGATTGTAGATAGTGAACTCCGGAACCGTGTAGTAGCCGCCGTCGACCAATGGATCGAATCCGCGTATTCCCACCACGCCACCCCACGTTCGTGTCCCCATCAAAGGCCCAAGCTTGTACTCGCGGAAATAGTACGGAAAGTAGTCGCCGTCAGAGCAAGAGAACATATTCTGCAGAGTAATCATGTGGGCATTGAGTCCATCGCCGGGCGATGGCCCGGGAGCTCCATTGCGGGAAAATCCCATCGCCACAACTGTTCGGCGAAGCCGATCCAGGATAAGATCAGCCACAAAGCCGCCGCCGTTGTAGCGGACGTCGATGATCAATCCCGGTTTGTGCATCTGGTTATAGAACATTTTGGTGAAGCGGCTCAATCCGAACTCTTCCATGTCCGGAATGTGGATGTAGCCGATCTTGCCACCAGACACAGAATCCACATAGGCGAGGCGCTGTTGAACCCAATCGAAATACCGGAGCAGCTCCTCGGACGATTGTGGTTTGACCTTGACCTCGTGCGCGCCGGAAGTGGTCGGTTTTTTGTTGACCAAGAGGGTCATCTGTTTACCGGCCGTATTTTCTGTCAGCGAGTACGGATCGACATCGGCCGTGACTTCATGTCCATTGATGGCCAATAGATAGTCCCCCTCTTCCACATTAACTCCCGGTTCACGAAGTGGGGAACGGATCGCCGGATCCCAGTTCTCACCCTGGATGATCCGTTTGATACGGACTCGATTGCTTGCATGGTCAACCTCGAAATCGACTCCAAGCAGACCAATTTTGCTGGACGGTTTCCTGTGAGCATCCCCACCGCCGGTGTAAGTATGTGAGTTGCAGAGTTCGCCGATCATTTCACCGACGACATAGGTGAAATCGTATCGAGAGGCGACATAGGGTAGGAGCGGGGCGTAGCGATCGTGGATTTTCTTCCAGTCGACGCCGTTCATGTTCTTGTCATAGAAATAGTCACGCTCCCGGCGCCAGACCTGATTGTACATCTGGGTATACTCGGCCTCATAGTCGACTTTCGCTTCCAGTTTCGAAATATCAACCGATTTTTCTTTCAGGTCTGCTTCTTTGCCATCGGTGTCGATGATGTAGTAGGTTCCTCCCTGCCGAACTACCATCTTCTTCTTATCCGCCGAGACGCTGTATCCTTCGACGTCGGTAAGGAACTCACTGTCCTTCCGGTTTTTGAGATCGTACTTGTGCAGTGAGGGTTTGCTTTGGCCGATCGGGCCGGCAAGCCCGCCAATTGGATATGACGTGTAGAAGATGCCGCCCTTGATTGCCGCGATATTGTCGTAGTTGCCCGCGGGAAGATCAAACGCTACTTCGCGATCGTAGATACCGTCGAAAGCGATCGACACCTCCGGTATTTTCTTATCCTTTTTTCCGTCTTCGCCAAGTTGCTCGGAATCCTTGTCTTTCTGCTCTGATGAGGATTTTCCGGACAGATTTACTTCGTCGCTGAGCGGCGCAAACGGGGACGTTGTGTCGGCTTTCAACACTATCAGATAAAGATTCGTGATGGCATTGTTCACGAACGAAAATTCGTAGCTGCCAAGAATAGGATTGAAATTTCGTTCCGACAGGAAGTAGAGATACTTCCCTTCCGGATCAAACTCCGGCGCATAGTCGTTGGTCAATCCCGGTGTTGCCTGGTGGATTTTTTTTTCGTCAAGGGTGTAGATGAAGATCGCAGATATCTGATTGTCCAGCTGTTTGACGTAGGCAAGATAACGGCTGTCGGGAGACCATGATACGCCGCGCATTTCATTGTATTTGGATTGATCGATCTGAGTGACCTGTTTGGATGCCACATCGATATACCAAAGCTTGAGATTTTTGTCGGAGAAAGCCAGCTTCTTGCTGTCCGGCGACCAGGTTGCCTCATAGCGGTGACAATCTGATCCGGTTGTCAGTTGGACAGTATCTTTACCGTCCTGAGACGTCATGAAGAATTCGTCTTCACCGGTCCGATCCGAGAGGTAAGTCACCCACTTGCCGTCGGGGGACCAGCGCGGGGACATCTCGTTGGAGGCCGAGCTATTGGTTAGATTCCTGGCATCTCCCTCCTTAGCGGGAACCGTGAAGATATCGCCGCGCGCCTGGAAGAGCGCACGCTTACCATCAGGGGAGAGATCGTACTCCTGGATCTTGTCCGCAACCTTTTCGTATTCTGCACGAACGGTGTGACGATCAAAGGTCAGATCGATTTGTACTTTGTGGACATCCTCAGACGGTAGGTCCATAACATACACATACCCGCCGTTCTCGAAGGCGATACCGTCTGCACCGAGGCTCGGCCACTTTACATCATACTCCGTGAATGAAGTTACCTGACGAGTCTGGGCCGTTGCTGTGTCGTAGCAGAAAAGATTGAGTGTGCCGGTGCGATCGGAGTTGAAGTAAATGCGATCCCGGTACCACATCGGAAGATTATCAGTCCCCTCCCAGTCCGTAATCTTTTTGTTCTGGAATGACTTCAAGTTGAAGATCCAGACATCCTGTGCCATACCGCCTTTGTATCGCTTCCAGGTACGGAAATCCCGATAGATCGGGCAATATGCCACTTCGTTGCCATCCGGAGAGAAGCTGGTGAAGCCGGCGGCACTCATCGGCAACGCTTCTGATATCCCGCCATTCATGCTGACCAGATAGGCTCTCCCGTCCCACCAGGTCATGCTCTCTTTCCGGGAGCGGTA
>CAIYYT010000158.1 GCA_903930455.1 uncultured bacterium
ACGAAGTCGTGATCTGGTTTGGTCTGTCTGGCGCGATGGTGCCGGCAGGAATGAGATCGCTGATTGTCTTTTTGATAGAAAACCGGATGATCGATGTGCTGGTGTCGACCGGCGCGAATTTGTTCCATGACGCGCACGAGATACTCGGGCGACATCATTTTATCGGCACACCGAATATCAACGACACGGAACTGCGACAAGAAATGGTCGATCGGATGTATGACACCTATGCGGATGAGGAAGAGTTCCGGCTGCTGGATGAATACTTCGGCGACTGGGCGATGAACACACTCGACCCGAAGCGCGGTTACAGTACGCGTGAAATGTTTTCGCTGTGGGGGAAACACCTGGCCACGAAGCAGAAGACCGAGGGTATAGTGACGGCGGCGTATAAACATGGTGTGCCTGTCTATTGCCCGTCGTTTGCCGATTCGTCGTACGGTATTGCTTTGGCAGGCGCGGTGCATCGGCTCAAGAAGAGTGTGCAAATCGATGTCGTCAGCGACACCTTGGAGACGGCGCGGTTGTTCGGTAGATCGAAGCAATCGGGGGTGATCTATATCGGAGGGGGCGTGCCAAAGAACTTCACGAATCAATCGGCGGTAACGGCGGATATTCTTTTTGAAGACGCGCCGGACGGTCACAAGTATGCGATTCAGATTACTTCCGATGCCCCGCACTGGGGTGGACTGTCGGGTTGCACTTTCAGCGAAGCCGAATCGTGGGGCAAGATCAACCAACAAGCGCGGACGGTTGCCGTTTACGCCGATGCCACCTTATGTCTGCCGTTTCTGACCGTTGGTTTGGCGCAAGAGGGAATGGAATTCGCCCGCAAGCGAAAGAAGCCGCAGTTTACTTTTGATCCTGAAGTACGAGTAGAATACAAGTAATACACGTAATGTCTCGGGCCCGGTTTTCGCGCCCCATTTCCTGGAAGCCAGTGAGCCGAGACTCTACGATCTGGCTTGGGCAGTCAACTGGTCAAATCAAAGGATATTGACAAAATGAAAGTCGGCTTTATCGGTCTGGGGAATCTCGGCAAAGCGATTGCCATGAGATTGAGGGCACAGGGGGTTGATCTCATTGTCTGGAACCGCACTCGCGAGAAGGCACTCGATCTCGGCGTACCTATTGCGGCGAGTCCGGCGGAATTGATGACGCAATCGAGTATCGTTTTTCTCAATCTGTTTGATAGCGATGCGGTAAACGCAGTCTTGCACGGCAAAGAGGGTTTGCTGGCCGGAAAATGCCGGGGGAAGGTCGTTGTCGATACGACTACCAACCACTTTGAGACGGTTGATTCGTTTTACGACATGTTGGCCCAGCGGGACGCTGCCTATTTGGAAGCACCGGTGTTGGGGAGCGTGATACCGGCGTCGCAAGGATTGCTTACGGTGCTCGTCAGTGGCGAACAGGAACCATACAATCTGGTATTGTCGTATCTGGAGCAGATCGCCAAGCGTATCTTCTATCTCAAGGAGCGGACTCTGGCGACCAAGATGAAGCTGGTCAACAATCTGGTACTGGGATCGTTTATGATGGCGATCGCCGAGAGCGTCGCGCTGGGAGAAGCGGTTGGCATAGACCGTGAGACAGTGCTGGAGATTTTGGGCGCCGGCGCCGGCAATTCGATAGTGTTGAGCGGAAAACGTGAGAAGTTACTACGTAAGGATTTCACTCCACATTTCACAGTGGCGGCAATTCACAAAGACCTCGGCTATCTGACGGATTTGGCGGCAATGGTACGACAACAATTGGTCGCTGGTGACGCGACGCGGGAGGTTTTCAACAGGGCGATGAAGGAGAAGTTGGGAGAACTCGATTTTGCTGCGGTGTATCAGATCTACCGCAGACAGTAGTCCATCGGCTTCGATCTCCTTCGTGCGGGCGAAGGGGAGAGGTCTGAACCGTGCTGGTCGATTCGCGATTGAACCTTGCCGTGGCAGTACATATCGGTTATCATTTTGCTAAGGCATAATTCAAAGGAGCAACTATGGCATCGTATATCATGGCCATGACGATCAACCCCAACGCCAAGAAAGAGCATCCCGATTTGTCGCATCAGGTGAACAAGTCGCTGGACGCTTTTAGTGAGAGCGGTATCAAGATCACCAGTCTATTTGCAACCTTGGGTCGGTATGACTATCTGGCGGTGTTTGACGCCGCCGACCAGAAGCTAGCGTTTAAGGTTGCTAGCGAAATCAACGCGCGTGGCATTCTCGAAACGGAGACCTGGCCGGTTATCCCGTATCAGGAATACACTGCGCTGATCGGGTGATGCGCCGAACTACAATGGTTCGTTCGGAATACAGAGATCGACAAAGCCTTTGAGGATTCGTGCGGTCAGACCCCAGACTGTGTACTTGCCATAATCGTAGAAGTAGACAGTCGCATTGCAACCACGATACAACCACTCTTCCGCACGGCGATTGCGGGGATCCACAAAGAACGAAAGCGGGATTTCAATCAGCTCTGCGATTTCGTCATGGCTGACCCTAAAATCATAGGGATATGGGAACACGCCGACAAAGGGTGTGACGACGAAATTGGTGACCGCCAACAAGTCATCCAGTTCACCGAGAACCTCAACATCCACAGGTCTGATTCCGACTTCCTCGAAAGTTTCACGTAGCGCCGTTGCCAGCAAATCGCGGTCGCCATTTTCACGTGTACCCCCGGGAAACGAGATTTGTCCCTTATGCGATGCAACAGTTTCGGTGCGCAGGGTCAATAGCAGGTGCGGTTCGCCGTTCTTATAGAAGATTGGGATCAGCACCGCGGACGGAGTGAATTTCTCTTCTGACGCAACGCTCTTGGAGTGTTGGGTCAAGGTCGTTCTAATCTGTTGTTTCAGTGCGTCCATCAGAACATCGTAACAGCATTTCGGCAGATATGTTTCATCGGCACAGGTTGCGGCAGCCGCTTTAAGGCAAACGAACAAAATCCAAGTTACGTCTCAGGCGCTTGTAGCCGCCCCGTGCCATCGGTGTGCTTTTGAACAAGCGGTTGAACGTCTCTTGTGTTAGATTCTGCCAATCGGCAGTCGTCATTCGATACAACTCATCTATCGCATTAAACTCCGGTTCGCCATGCGGCAATGCCTTGCGATTCCAAGGGCACACATCCTGACAAACATCGCAGCCGAAAATCCAGTTGTTGAGTTTGCCCTTTTTGTCTGTAGGCAAATCACCCTTGATCTCAATCGTCAGATACGCAATGCACTTTCTGGCATCAACCACATGCGGCTCAACAATCGCCCCGGTGGGACAGGCTTCAATGCAGAGAGTGCAATGTGCGCAAGAGTCAGTCAGAGGGTGGTCATATTCCAACTCAAGATCAACAATCACTAACGCCAGGAACATAAAGCTGCCGAAATCGCGGTGCATGATCAGACTGTTCTTTCCGACCCAGCCGATACCGGCGCGCGCAGCCCAAGCCTTTTCCAACACCGCTGCCGAATCAATCGTAACTGTCGCTTGAAACTCGCCAATTTCCCCTCGCAGATATTCGAGCAGTGTATTGGCTTTCTTTTTGAGCACTCGATGGTAGTCGCCACCCTGAGCGTATTTCGAAATCTTGGGCGCTGTTGAATCTGACGGTTTTTTGTCAGTATAGTAGCTATGAGCAAGGCAGATGATTGACTTGGCCCCTACCAGCAACTTGCACGGGTCAAGTCGTACGTCAATTCTGTCCGCCAGATAACCCATTTCGCCATTCATGTCGGCATCAAGCCAGCGTTTGAGACGAGGCGCTTCCTGATCAAGATAGCCGGCCGGGGTGATGCCACAGCGATGAAAACCAAGCTCGTAAGCTTTGGTCTTGATCTGGTGAGAGAGGTCGCCTGCGTTTCTGTGATGTGAGTATTGCATCTCGATCAGTAAGATAAACGAGCAGCCTGATTCCACCAAGGGCAAACAGTAAGTTCAAACCGTGACAGTGAAGGTGTCAGTTCTCATCCGAGAAAGCAGCATGATCACATGCTGTTGTGCTTTGTATTTGTTGTCGTGGGCAGGTGAGGAAATGTATAATAAAACATAATGATTGACCGACCAAGGAGCACGCTAATGAATATCACCGATCCTGCCATCAACGGCTATCTATGCAAACTGACTCCCACAAGTCACCCGGTTCTGCTGGAGATGGAAAAATACGCCGCTAAACATGGCTTCCCAATTATTGGTCCACTTACGGGGCGAACGCTACAACAACTGGTGATCCTGACCGGAGCCAAGCGCATATTCGAGATGGGTTCGGGGTATGGTTACTCGGCGATCTCGATGGCGTTGGTGATGCGCGATGGTGGGACAATCGAATGTACGGAAACGGACAAAGAAAATATCGCCCGGGGTCGCAAACATGCTCAGACGGCTCGTGTCGGCAAGAAGATCATTTGGCATGAAGGTGACGCGCTGGAGTCGATGCAAAAGGCAAAAGGGAAATATGACATCATCTTCTGTGATGTCAACAAGGAGCAGTATCCAACGGCATTGGCAATCGCTTGGCCCAAGCTGCGTAGGGGCGGAATCATGGTTACGGACAACGTGCTCTGGTCGGGGCGCGTCGTCGCCCAGAAACCGCCGGAACGGAAAACGATCGGTATCCGGAAATTCAACCGCATGATCTACGCGTTGCCGGACGCGCTTTGCACTCTCCAGCCATTGCGAGATGGTCTGATGTTGGCGGTGAAACGCTAACTGCCTCTACCGTCCGCTATGTGTAGACTCATCCCGCTGGGCAAGGAAGTAAAAGCAAGTTGTGTTCGAAAAAGCGAATCCACGTCGGGTAAAAAAAGAGCTGGTAGATACGAATATCTGCCGGCTCTTCAATCATGCGCTAGCTGACAATCGTCGGCCAGTAGCGGATAGTTTCCTATTCACAGCCCGGTCCAGAACCTCCACCGAAGATGTAGCTGATCAGGAAAACGGCATCGGAGATGTCAACGATAGCGTCACAGTTTGCATCACCGGCCGTATTTGGAACCGGTGCGGATCCCCCGGAAAAGATGTACGCGATGAGAAAAACGACATCAGAGACGTCGACTATGCGGTCACTGTTGGCGTCGCCCATTGCGTAATAGGGAGTTCCCGCGATAGCCACATCATCGATATTCCAGCCGCCGAGTTGTAGGCCTCCATCAGACTGCATCTCAAAACGAACTTTCACCGAGGCATTACCATCAGCGATGGAGGAAATGTCGATATCGTGGTAATTCCACTGGCCATCGATCTGATCGTAGCTCGAATCATTTTCCCAGACCTTGTTGCCATTAACCAGAATCCGCGCATGGTCATATATCCCTTTTTCGGAGGCTAACCAGCGGTAATAGCGCAACTTGGTGTGCGAAATGCTGCTGCAATCAATCACTCCCGACTCCAGGTAATTAGAGGCGTCGGCGGCATAGCTGCCGTTTAGGTTGTTGCCCCAGATGCTGCTCCCGGAATGCGCGGCTTTGGCGTCGGTCTTGCCCGCACCGGTGGGCTGACCGTACTGCCAATCATCCAGAGTGCCGTCATGAGTCCAGTTTCCCGAACCCGACTCCATATCATCGACGAACACCGTGTCGAAGCGCCCGACATAGTCGTAGAAGCTCTGTGTTGTATTGCCTTGCGCAGAGTTTATCTCCAACGTGAAATCAAGACGGGTTCCCGGTTCGACGCTGGGATCGACTGTCATGGCGAAGTGCGGAGACAGCGACGACACAACCTGACCCGACGGGACATCGGGGAGATCGACGATCGAATCGGTGATCCGTATCTTGCCAGTCGAAGTATGCAGAATCGCTTGAACGCTGGTGGCAGTGGTCATACCATCGTTCTTGATCGAGATAGGAAGCAGGAAACTCTCTCCCGGATCGGGAACTTTGTCATTATTGCCAGCCGCGTCGTCAATCTGGTGGTTATCAAGACTGAGAATTACCGGATCAGGTGGATATATCGGTCGCACGACACCGCTGCCGATCCCGCAATCACCCCACTTGATATAGAAGTAGCCGCCGAGACCGCCCCAGTCTGGCCCCCAGCTGTTTTTGCATATCCAAGCGCCTTGGCCGTCGCCACAGGCATTGTCATCCCAGCCGACGATCACGACAAGATGCTCACCCCTGTAGTATCCCGAAGTATGTTGATAGCAGCCACTGGTATAGTAGTCAAAATCGTGGTAGACGGTGAAATTAGTGGTAACGGGTCCCAAGAGAATAGCCTGCTTGATGGAAGCAACATCGTTAGCAACGTACACCCAGTCCTTCAGCTTTGCCACTATCTGACACTGATCTTGAGTGCAGGGAAGAGCGTCGTTGGCCTGATAAGGCATGCACGTTTCGCTTACAGCGCCAAAGCGCTTAAATAGCTCGTACACCGGTTCCGTCCAACCACCGGCACAAGTGGAGCCATAGATATTGCAGGTCAATGCCTGTTGTTCCGAGAGATCGTACTCGATGCCGTCATGCAGCTTGATGGCCGCCTCGAAAGCGCCCGTGGCTCCGAAAGCCCAGCAGCTGCCACAACCGCCCTGATTTTTGACCGGCGTCATGATTCCCGAATCGCGCCAGTCGAATACCGGCGGCAAATCCATTCTAAGATTGGCCCTGAATTTCGGTTGCTTGGCGAGCCATTCGTCATAGCCCTTTGGCGTTTGGTAGCCAAGCATCTTTAGCCGTTCTTCGGCAGGTAACTCAGAGACGGTCGTTCGACCGGCAATCCAGTGGTAGCCTTTGGCATCGATTTGCTGTTGCAAGGCGGCAATATCCTGATCGGTGGCTGCTGACTTGTTTTGTGCGGTGAGAGAACCGGTGATCATGAGGACAAACAGAAGAAAAAGAAGTCTACGGGTCATAACTTACTCCTAAAGAAACTCATAGATATACCATTATAAAATAACTGTAATGGAGCGATCTGTCAAGGCTTTCTTGTAAAATGAGTTGCGCGGATTCTGTCAAGGACCTTATAAGCCTCAAGAGTCGCGAAGAACTGCCTCCACAAGCACCGCCTTTTCTTGTGCCATCAGGATTCCATTTTGATGGTCACATGGGTCTGTCGATCGCGTCGGACACCAGCCACGGATTGCAGCGAACGGCGTTCGCCCAGAGGGATTTTCGACAGGCACGCGCCGTGTGCCTCTGCGAAATCCCTACTGAATTGATGGCTTCTGCCGGTATTTATCGTATAGCTGCTTGCCTCTATTGTCTAGATCAACCTTGCGCCCTTCGATAAACTCGTAAATCACTCTGTTGGTCGGCGGATCAAGGATATCGCCATCGGAAACAACAATCGTCGCCTTCTTGCCAACCTCTAGCGATCCCAAGTCTTTTTCCACCCCAAGGATTTCGGCAGATGTAAGGGTCAAAGCGCTTAGCGCCTGATCGGGAGCTAGATCAAAGGCGACTGCTTGTGCCGCCTGAAACGGCAGATTGCGCGACCCGCTATTGGGATAGCTGCTCGACAGGCAGAATTTTACTCCGGCATCGGCAAGCAGCTTGGGTACACGCGAGCTAATGTCGGGATCTTCATCCTCTCGCATTGGCAACCCCTGCACCCGTCCATAGACGACAGGAATACCGTTGGTTTTTAGCAGGTCGGCCACCTTATAAGAGTCGCGACCGTTTACGATGGCGATTTTGATATCCCATTTCTTCGCGAAGTCGACCGCCTGTGCAATCTGACGGACGTCATCGGCATTGACGAATACGGTTAGCTCTTTGGAGAAGACCGGCAGCATAGCTTCCCAGCGCTCGTCGACTTTGATATTCGGATTGACCTTTTTGGCAAGATAGTAAGCTTTTGCGGCCTCAAAAGCGTCATCAAGCCGTTTTAGCTTCTCTGCTCGATCTCTCCTTTTCTCTTCCGCCGGGCGTTGATCCGACCAGCTCCAGCCAGTCGAAGCACTTGGCCAGTTGACATGCAGCCCGACATTGAATTTCTCGGTTGCGTCTTCTTTGGTCCAACCGTCCAAATTGATCAAGCTCGATCGCCCACAGATCATTCCTCCGGTAGGAGCGACGAGCGCAGTCGTGATGCCATTTGCTCGTACGGTCGGTATTATCTCTGAATCGGGGTTGTAAGCGATATGCGATTGTACCTCGGGCGTAACCGTACCCACTTCGCTGGCGTCACGAGTTGCGCGGACTTCGCCAATTTCAACCAGGCCCAGATTGGTGGCTGCATCAATAAGACCCGGGTAAACGCGTTTGCCTGTGACGTCGATAACTTCTGTCCCTGTCGGGCCGGAGAGATTTTTGCCCATCTGCGAGATACGTCCTTGTTCAAACAGAAGATCGGTTTGCTGCAAAACGCCGTTCTTGACCGTGTAAAGATCGCCGCCTTTGAGCAAGATCGGATGGTCTTGTTTGGCGCCGGGGACAAGATTGTGCGCCGTCGCAGTAGCGGCGCAGAGAATCATCGTCAGGATCATTATCCAGCGTTTCATTGTTCGTCCCTCCCTTCCCAGAGATCAATGCCGTCGCGCGATAACTCGCCGGGCCACTTGTATTCGTCACCCGGACCACCTTCTTCCTTATTCCCACCGGCTCTCAGTACTTTCTGTATAAGTGCCGCCTTTTCCTTTTGGTTGTCGTCTCGAAGCTGTTTGTCGGTCTCGCGGTCAAAGTATCTTCGCCCCTCAATCCAGGTTTGTTCGACGATGCTGTATGTCGAAAGCGGATCGCCGCTCCAGATCACGAAATCGGCGTCCTTGCCGGCTTTGATGCTACCGACGAACTTGTCGACGCCGAGTTGTCTGGCCGGGTTGATCGTGACCATCTTGATTGCCTCTTCCGGTTTGGTTCCGCCGTAGAGGATTGTCTTGCCGGCTTCCGAATTCAGCCGACGAGCCATATCGGGGCTGTCGGAATTAACTCCGAACACCACCCCTCTCTCCGTCAGTAAAGAAGGGTTGTACGCACTGCCGTCATAAACTTCAAATTTGTATGCCCACCAATCGACATAACCACCTGCCATCGCGCCATGTTTGGCAATTTCATCAGCAATTTTGTAGCCCTCTCCCACATGCACGAACATGCCGACTTTGAATCCAAACTGCTCGGCCAGTCGCATCACCATTAGCATCTCGGAAGCGACATACCCGTGACAATGGACAAGTACCCGGGAGTGGAGGACATCAACCATTTCTTCGAGACCAAGGTCCTTTCGAGGCGGAATTGTCCGGAGCTTCTCTGAAGTGCCCAGGGCGTTGTAGACTTTCCATTCTTGTTCGTACTCACGAGCGGCCTGAAATTCGTCTTTCATGATCGACTCGACGCCCATCCGGGTCTGCGGATAGCGAACATTGAAACGTTCCCCCCAACCGCTTTGCTTGACATTTTCGCCGAGCGCAAACTTGATCGTCGGTTGCGCCCCGGCATATTTGAGCTCATCCGGAGGCGAACCCCACCGGTGCTTGATGACCGCACATTGGCCGCCGATCGGATTAGCCGAGCCATGAAGCACATGCGTCATTGTCACACCACCGGACAGAATTCGGTAGATGCTGATATCTTCCGGATCGATAACATCTCCAATGCGCACTTCGGGAGTAATCGCAAATGTGCCTTCGTTGATGTCACCGGATGCGGCGATGTGTGCATGAGCGTCTATGAGACCGGCTGTTACATGCTTACCCGTGCCGTCGATAATCCCTACATCGGCGGGCGGCTTGAGGTCGCGCCCGACTGCTGCTATCTTACCGTTAACGACCAACATGTCAGCATTATTCAAGACGCCTTCCGCTTCCGATGTCCAGACGGTAGCGTTGCGAATCAGGACATTCTCCATTTTGGGCGGCGCAGCCAGACCGTAAGCTTTGTTGGGGTAAGTCAGATGGGAAATTAGTGTTTGGTTTTCCAATTCTTTGGTTTCTGCCGAATCAGGTGTCTCAACAAATGGCGAGGTCAGGACCGCATTCCATTGGATAATCCCGCCGTTAGCCAGTGTACAGACGCCGATTAGGCTGTTTCCTATTCTTGTGCCAGAGAATCGTAGTATTCCACGATAGGCAAGAGTGTCAAGCTCACACGCGAAATTCAGATCATTGTTCTGCAATGATATATCCCGCAACTTCCGGCTCTTGTCGCCGAACTTGATTTCTCCCTTTGGCCTGGCGATGTCGCCTTTGAGAGTGAGCAGCAGTTTCTGCTCCCCGAGGGTCAGATTGTAGCTGCCACGGACATCAACCTTCGGGAGATCGGAGATCCACTCCTCTTTACCGGCAACCCAAACTGAGTAGATACTGACATCTTTTTCCAGCAGGTCGCCGCCCGAGACCACGAAATTGGCGAGTTTTCCCTTCTCCAAGGTGCCCACCAAACCTGCCACGCCACAGATCTGTGCCGGTACGGTCGTCAACGCCGCAAGCGCTGTCTGCTTGTTCAAGCCTCGCTTAACCGCCAAGCGGACATTCTCAAGAAAATCAGATTTGTCCTTGAGCCGATTGGTAGTAAACGCGAAATCAATCTTGTTGTCGGCGAGAATTTTGGGATTCGACGGTGCCATTTCCCAATGCCGAAGCGTTGCCAAAGTTACATCGAGTTCATCATCCGCTGTTTTGACTTGCGGGGGGTCGGGAAAATCCACCGGCAAAATCAGGGTGGCGCCGGTCGAAGCGACTTGTTTAACCCAGGCATACTCCCTGCCTGAGCCGACCTCGATATGGGGGATACCAAATTCCTTCGACAACTTGTCAGCGCGCAAGAGCGAGAGGACGTCGTCAGACTCGAAAATGACTCTCTCACCTTTGATGCTTGCCAGCGCCTCGATCGCGGCATTGAATTCTGGCATCTTCTGATTTGGGTTGAGCTTATAGGAAGCTTGCGCTAGGCGATACCAATCGACATCGTAAAGCGTCTGGCGAATCAACGCTATAACCCCCATCAGCGAACCGGGATACTCCTGCTTGGATGAACCTTTGTCAAATGAAAGAAAGTGCCACGACAAGGGCCTGAGCAACAAGTCATTCGGCAGGCCGCTTCCGAGGCTAGTGACGAACCCTCGTCCTCGAAAGATACCATCGAGCTTTGCCGACTGCGCAACCGTGATACCATTTTTCAGATAGTTTTCGGCTTCCTTGGCATCTGGGGTAAAAGCCGCGACGCAGTTGCGATCGGCGTGAATGGCGTCGTTCCAGGCGTTACCGCCCACACGATGGCCGAGATATTGGGTGCCCCCCGACTGATCGGGATTGAACGGGCGTTGCGGTTCCGTCTTTTCCACCCCGTAGTCGGTGAACGGATCAATAAAACCGGGATAGATCGTCCTACCGGTCAAGTCAACCACCATGGCATCCGCAGGGATGGGCAGGTTTTTGCCGACCGCGATGATCCTTCCTTGGTCGATAAGCATCGTCGCGCTGTCATACGCAAGCTGCGGTGAAACAACGATACGGGCATTAGTAAAGGCCCTTAGCCCCGGTGTCCTATCGCGAAGACCCAATGGTGGCGTTGTTTGCGCCGAAGAAAATACGACCAACACGGTGGAGACCAATACTGCTGCGAAAACCACTATCCAAGTTGTTCCGGCGAAGCGTTTACTGCCTGGGTGTCTCTGGCCCGTCATAACTTGACTCCTATGGTAAATCCTGTATCCAAAAAATGCATAAGCAATTTGTCAGACAGCGGCAATCGGTTTTTGTAATGTAACCCAGGCCCTCTATCATCCGCTTGTGCCGAGTTCCCACCTACCATGAAGAGGGATCAAGACTCGGCAGCTCCACGAAGATGGGAATTTCTGACTGCCGCCGAGGCGCAGGATACATGTCCATTCGACTTTATTTTGATTTTCGACAAATACAGTATTTTTTGCGTAGAAACTATGTAGTTATGGCTGTTCGCGACATTCTCTTGTTGGGCAATTCGGGTTTGTACGAGGTCTGTTTGCCGGTGGCTCAGGAAGAGTTGGCAGGTCTGACAGGAACCGTGGAAGACCTGCATGACACCCTGATGGATTTTCGTGCTCGTTACGGAGCAGGCCGGGCGATTGCCGCGCCGCAGATCGGTGTGACGAAACGGTTGGTGTATATGAACATCGATGGGCCGGTCGTGTTCATCAATCCGGTTATTGACGTCAAGAGCGCCAAAACGTACGAATTATGGGACGATTGCATGTCATTTCCCGATCTGCTGGTAAAAGTCCGACGCCACTCTAGCTGCCGGGTCATTTACCGGGATCTCGGCTGGAAGAAGTGCTCGTTGATGCTGTCCGATTCGCTGGCGGAGCTGCTGCAACACGAATGCGACCACCTTGACGGCATATTGGCCGTGGCGCGGGCAGTTGATTCCCGTGCTTTTGCCCTGAAAAGCCAGAGTGCTTTCTTCAAATGAGGCTAATATGCCCCCTTGCGGGCTCGGTCCGTTCACGTTTATAGCCGGCGACGCCACTCACTGCGTTTTTGGACGAAATTGCCGGTCAGACATTTGATCCAAAAGTATAACCTTCGTGCCAAGATTTCTCTTGCATAAAGGGTAAAGGAATTTATATTCTGACGGGCTAGAAGGCAGAAAGGAAGGCTCACTATGTTACCAGACAGTCAGGATGCATACGGTCACGAGATAATCGACCACATGCAGGGAAAGCCGGTGTTGGAGATCATCGAGCGCGATGACCGCTATATCGAAATCACCAGTGGACCGAAAGCGTACTTTGCTCCGTTCAAGGATTGGCCGGATCATGAGAAGCAGGCGATTAAGTTCGTCAAGGGGAGAGTATTGGATGTCGGGTGCGGCGCCGGCCGAGTCCTCCTGTACTTGCAGGAAAAGGGACTGGAGTGCGTCGGAATCGATGTCTCACCGCTAGCAATCAAAGCTTCCCGGGAGCGCGGAGCCAAAGATGCGCGCGTGATTTCGATAACCCGCGTCGGTCCGCCGCTAGGGAAATTTGATTCAATTCTTATGTTCGGCAACAATTTCTCCTTGCTTGGCGGCAAGAAACGCGCTGAGTGGGTGCTGGAGAAGTACCGGCGTCTCGCCAATCCGGGCATACAGCTCATTGTCACGGCTACTGATCCCTATGCCACCAACGATCCGGATCATCTGAACTATCAGAAATTCAATCTGAGACGTAGCAGAATGGGCGGTCAGATCCGGCTGCGAATCCGCTACAAGAAGTATCAGACTCCGTGGTTGGATCATCTCTTGGTATCGCAACCGGAAATGACGGCGATGCTCAAGGGCAGCGGCTGGAAAGTGACGAAATTCATACCGGGCGCGGGCGGTGCTTATGCGGCGGTAATCCAAAGAGAGGATGAGGAGTAAATGATCTGGTCCTTTCGGGCCTGATTTCCCTCATTCCGCAACAAAACGCCCCACCCTTCACAAGATGAAGGGTGGGGCTCTTTTTTGGGTGTGACGCCTTGACGTGTCGCACCATCGCGTCAACCATCTGTCTGGGTTTTGCCAGATATGTACTTTCCACAACTAGGTGGCCAACAACTGTTCCAGTTGGTCCACTAGCCGCCCGAAAAGCTTTGCCGTGGCCTCAATCGCATCCGGCTTTGTCATATCAACACCGGCATCCGCCAAAACCTCGATCGGGTATTTCGATTCGCCTGCTCTCAGGAAGCCCATGTAGCGTTCCAACTGCCCACGATTGCCGGCCAGAAGCTGTTCGGCGATGTAGGTCGCTGCCGAGTAGCTGGTAGCATACTGGTAGACATAAAATGAGCGATAAAAGTGGGAAATGCGCAGGCAATTGATGTCAGAGTATTCATCGAGCACCAGCTCTGGACCCCAGAATTTCTGGTAGATTTTGCGATAAATCTGGCGGAACACATCTGAAGAAAGCGGTTTACCCTCCTCGACCTCATGGTGAACCTGATCTTCAAACTGCGAAAACATCACCTGCGTAAAGAACGTTCCTACTATTTGCTGGAGATAGTAGCTAAGCAGGTAGGCGCGCTGATCCTTGTCTTTGGCGCGTTCAAGCATGAAATGCATCAACAACTCTTCGTTGGTCGTCGAGGCCACTTCGGCAGTAAAGATTGAATGCCCGGAGTATATGTAAGGCTGGCCTATCTTAGAATAGTACGAGTGCATGGCGTGTCCCAACTCGTGGGACAGCGTGAACATGTTGTCCAGCGTATCATTGTAGTTCATCAAAACATACGGATGCGAGGCGTAAGTACTCCAGGAATAGGCGCCCGAGCCTTTACCCTCGCTTTCATAAACATCAATCCAACCCGACTCAACCGCCTTGAGCAGATTCTCGACATACTCCTTGCCGAGCGACTGAAGTCCTTCGCCAATCAGTTTTGTCGCTTCATTATACGCGATCTTCATCTTGGCGTCAGGTACCAGCGGCACATACAGATCGTAGGGGTGTAGTTCGTCCACGGCGAGAATGCGCTTGCGCAAAGCGGCGTAACGGTGCAGTACTCCGAGATGAGCATCCACGGTATCGACAAGATTCCTGTAGGTTGCCTGCGGGATATTGTCGGCATCCAGCGAAGCCTCCAAACAGGTGGAATACTTGCGTGCTCGCGAGACATACAGGTCCTTGTAGATTGAAGTCGACAGCGTGGCGCCGAGAGTGTTGAGGTAAGTCTTATAGGCGCCACTAAACGTTTCCATCGCCTCTTTGCGAACGCCACGGTCTTTGGATTCGAGAAAATCAGAGTAACGCTGTTTGGTTAATGTAACCTTCTCGCCGTTTTCGTCAGTGATGTCGCCATACTTGATATCGGCGTCATCGATCATGCGAAAGATTTGCGACGGTCCGCGTGTCACATTTCCCGCTAACGCCAACAGCTTTTCCTCGTTGGGAGAGAGAATGTGTGCCCGCAATCGGCGCATCTCGTCCAAATGGTGATCGTACAGAGCCAGACGCGGAAAATCCGTTTTCATTTTCGAAAGAAGGTCATCCGAAATGGCGGTAATCTCCGGTGTGACAAAAGACCCGGCCTCGCCAAACCGGGTCGCGAGAGCGGCGATTTCGTCACTCATCGCCTGATAATGGCTGGCGCGATTGTTCTCATCGAGTCTGAGATGGGCATAGACGTAGAGCTTGTAGAAGAGAATTGAAGTTTGGTCGCGATAATCGAGGCAATTGAAAAGCGTTTCCCCCGACTCCGCGAGTTTGCCCTGAAACGACGGGATTGTGCCGATCATCTCCTTGACCTTAGTCTGATCGAGGCGCCACTGATCGTCGGACTCGTACATGTGGTCGAGCCGCCATTTGTAGCGATCATCAATCTCCGACCGTTGTCTGGCTTTCTTGGCGCCGGTTTCCGGTTCGGCAGCTCCTGTGCCCTTCAGCAATTTGAAAACTCTCCGACTTCTCATCTCAATCTCTCACCCGATTACAGTGTGATATTTCCGTGCGTATTTGTCTTCCCCGGACTCGACCATTGGCCGTCAGCCGCCCCATGCAGCGATGGGCGTCAAGGTCGCCGCTACGCGGAAACGTGCTAATAGTATAACGCTTCTGGAGAGCATTTGCCACCAGATTTGCCGGCAGAAAGGCTCGAGCGAAAGAGACGTTGGTTTGACTGGGCGACAGGGCCATCGAAAAGTCAGGCGCTCCGGCTCGAAGCTCACAAAAACCGGTTGCTGCAGCCCGGTTAATGCGCTATTTTTGTGAATTGATTCACAGGAACTCGCGGCTCCCAATGTGGGCGGTGGGTGAAGTGGTCTGTCTGTTTTATATGTTTGAATGCAATTTCCTTTCATCCATAGTGTGAGACAATTATGAAAGAACTTCTGTCTGGCAACGAGGCGGTGGCTCGCGGAGCGGTCGAAGCCGGAGTCAAGGTGGCGGTGGCGTATCCCGGCACGCCTTCGACCGAAATCCTAGAGACGATTGCGGAACGTCACCGTTCGGTTTATGCGCAATGGTCACCCAATGAAAAAGTCGCCTTCGAGGTTGGCATCGGAGCTTCCTTGGGTGGTGGCCGTGCGCTGGTAACGATGAAGCATGTCGGCCTGAATGTCGCTGCTGACCCGCTGATGACCTTTGCCTATACCGGCGTCAATGCCGGTTTCGTTGTGATCAGCGCCGATGATCCGGAGATGCACTCCTCGCAGAATGAGCAGGACAACCGCATTTTCGCCCGCTTTGCCGGTATTCCCTTTTTCGAGCCGGCCGACAGCCAGGAATCAAAAGATATGTTGCTGGCGGGGTTCGAGGTCTCAGAGCGTTTTGACACGCCGGTTATGCTGCGGATGACAACCCGTATCTCGCATACGAAGACCATTGTGGAACTTGGAGAGCCGGTGAAGGTTTCGGAACGGAAATTCGTCAAAGATCCTTCCAAGTATGTGATGGTACCCGCGAATGCCAAAGTGCGTCATCAAGTCTTGTCCCAAAGACTGGTGGACCTGCAGAAATTCTCAGAGGAAACCGAGTGGAATCGGATTGAAAGCAATGGATCACCCGTTGGCATAATCGCCGGTGGTGTGGCCTATCAACATGCCAAAGAGGTCGCACCCGATTTTGATTATTTCAAGATCGGTTTTGGCTATCCCTTGCCGATCGAACGGATCAGGAAGTTCGTCGCCGCGCACAATATCGTACTGGTCGTCGAAGAGCTTGAGCCGTTTTATGAAGAACAACTCAAAATTGCCGGCATCCGGGTTGAAGGCAAAAAGTACTTTGGCAATCTCGGTGAGTTGAATCCGACTCGTGTGGCGCAAGGCCTATATGACGCCGGATTGATCAAGAACGTTGTCCATCCCGGAATTGAAGCGGAGAAATTATTCCCGCGCCCACCGGTACTCTGTCCCGGCTGTCCGCATCGCGGCGCATTTATGGCACTCCGCAAGCTCGGTGTGGCGGTCACCGGTGATATCGGCTGCTATACGTTGGGAATGTTGAAACCGCTCAATGCGTTGGATACTTGTATCTGTATGGGCGCTTCCATCGGCATGGCCATCGGTATCGAGAAAGTCAACGGCTCGGCCAAAGGTACGGTTGCCGTGATCGGCGATTCCACATTTTTCCATTCCGGTATCACCGGACTTCTGGACGCCGTCTACAATCAAAGCAATGTCACCGTGATGATTCTCGACAATGGTGCCACGGCAATGACCGGTGGACAGGAACATCCCGGAACCGGCCATACGCTGATGGGAACTCCGGCGAATAGAACCGACATTGAGACGCTGGTTAAAGCACTCGGCGTGAAAAACTGCCGCAGTGTTGATCCCTACGACTACGAAGCCACTCTCAAAGCAATCGAGGAAGAGACAAAAAACCCAGGTCCGTCAGTGATAGTCACGCACCGGCCCTGCGTGCTGATGCCCAAGCGCATTATGGATGAACCTTTTGTTGTCGATCTGGAACTCTGCAACGCCTGTTCCGCCTGTTTCCGCATTTCCTGCCCCGCGATAGCGGCGTCCCCCCAGACCAACGAGCGTGGACATCCCAAGGCGGTAATCGACGAGACCATGTGCACCGGCTGCATGCTGTGCGCACAAATTTGTCCAACGGAAGCGATTGTCCTGAAAAGCAAGTTCGTAGCGGCTTAGGAGGTTTACGATGACTGATAAAGTACATAATGTTATGATTGTTGGTGTCGGTGGGCAAGGCGTGCTCTTGGCTTCGGAAATTATCTCTGATGTCGCGATGCGTTCGGGAATGGATGTAAAAAAATCCGAAGTTCACGGCATGTCACAGCGTGGCGGGGTGGTAACTTCGCACGTTCGCATTGGCAAGAAAGTCTACTCGCCGTTGATCCAGGAAGGCGAAACCGATTTTCTGATGGCATTCGAACAAGCCGAAGGCCTTCGCGCGATCAATTGGATGCGCAAGGACGGCATTGCCATTATCTCGCGCAGTTCTATGGTGCCCGCGATTGTGACATCGTCGAAAGACTTCACCTATCCTGATGACGCCGTCGCCGAAATAAAAAAGAAGCTCGCCAAAGTGATCGCGGTCGATGCCGACAAGATCGCGGCTGAGTTGGGTAACCCAAGATTGGTGAACACGATTCTGATCGGTGTGCTATCAAATTGCCTGCCGTTTGAAGCGAATATCTGGATCGAGACGATCAAGTCGTTGGTGAAGCCAAAGCTGGTTGATATCAATCTGAAGGCGTTGGAGCGCGGGCGGCAGATCAAGCTGGAAGCGGTGAAAGCGTAGGCCGGAATTCTGATTCGCAGGGGCAAGTTACCGACTCGACAATGCGTGAGAGATAGCAGCGCGAGGCAGGAGCAAACTGTATGCGGGATATTTCAGAACTCGTACAACTGATTAAAAACAGATTCGAAAGCAGTGGTTTTGCACAAGTTGAAGGTTATTACCGCTTCGGCTTTGTCAGAGTTACGAATGTATCCATCATTGTCTTGCGGGAAAAGGGCACCGAAGCGAAAATTCCATTGACGAAAATCGGCGTCGCGCTAACTGCGGTACGTGAAGACCGAGCAGTCTACTCAAACGGTCCGAATTCGTTGCGGAAATATGGTGTTACGCACGTAAATTCGCCAGTCTGGGCACTAATTCATCTTCTGTCGCTCGATGAGTTCGTGTCTTGAGAAATGTTGCCTGATCTTATCAGACCTGGGTTGAGACTCGTCGTGTGTGGGACAGCAGTTTCTCCTGCATCCGCAAGGTTGGGCAAATACTATGCTGGCCACGGGAACAAGTTCTGGAAGACTCTTCACGAAGTGGGGCTTACTCCTCTTGGTCTCTCGCCAGAGACCTATGAAAGGCTTCTCGACTTTGGCATCGGATTGACGGATCTCGCAAAGAAAAAGTCTGGTTTGGATGATTCCTTGACGCTTTCTGATTTTGCTGCCCAGAGACTCACAGAGCTAACGAAGGAATATAGACCCCGTTGCGTTTGCTTCAACGGTAAGAGGGCAGCACAGGAATTTTTGCAGCGATCTGTTGGTTACGGTCTAGCGCGAGAGACAATCGACCAGACCATTCTATTTGTTGCGCCCTCCACAAGCGGTAGCGCAAACCGATGGTGGGATAGTAGTTATTGGGCCGCATTGGCACAGATTTGTCAGAAACCATGACTGCGCAGCCTGAAAAGCGAGATGATTCATTCGAGACCGTGCGTTATTGCATGTTGAGAGAGGAATAATATGCCAGACTATTTGATTATTATCAATCCCGGATCAACTTCAACCAAGATGGCACTCTTTGATGGCGACAAAAAGATTGCCGAAGACACCATCCGCCACGACGCAGCCGAATTAGTCAAATTCGACAATGTCGCCGACCAGTATGAATTCCGTATGGAGGGAATCGACGCCTGGATCAACTCACTATCTATTGACGCCAAGCAGATCAAAGCGGTCATCGGCAGAGGGGCACCGCTGAAGCCACTTGAAGGTGGTTCCTACAAGATTACTGATGCCATGCTTAGCGATGTCAAGACGATGAAATACTCCAATCACGCCTCCAATCTTGGTGCGATCATCGCCGATCATCTTGGCAAGCGTTACAAAGTACCCTGTCTGATTTCCGATCCGATCACGACCGACAACTTCACCGATATCGCTCGTATTTCGGGTGTGCCGGAAATCCCGCGCAAGTGTCGGGCGCATGCGCTAAATATCAAGGAGGTTTGCCGCAGGGAAGCCGAGAAGCTGGGCAAAAAGCTTGAGGAAGTCAACTTTGTCGCAGCGCACATGGGGGGTGGCGTTTCCGTGGCGGCGTTACAAGGTGGCAAGATTATCGATGTCAACGATGCGCTATTGGGCATGGGACCATTTTCTCCCGACCGCGCCGGAGCGTTACCCATTGGCGGATTAGTCAAACTCTGCTACTCCGGCAAATTCACCGAGAAGGAAATAACCGATAAGCTGTCCCGCAAATCTGGATTGCTCGCCTACATTGGGGAAGCCGATCTGCGCACGGTGGAGAAACGGATTCTCGGCGGCGACATGCAGGCGCAACTCTATTTCAACGCCATGGCGTATCAGATCGCCAAAGAAATCGGCATCGCAGCCGTCGTCCTGCGCGGACAATATGAAGCTATCATACTAACCGGCGGTATGGCGAAATCCGAGATTCTGGTTGGTGAGATTCATCACTACATCGCCTTCCTCGGCAAAGTGATAACGGTCGGTGGTGAATTCGAGATGGAAGCCCTTGCCGCGGCAGGTATGCGGCATTTGCATGGGGAAGAAAAACTGAAGGAATACTAGGAAGTAGGCAGAATCGTGTAGGGGCATCCTGCTGCATGCCGAAGTCTCAATGGGAGGAATTATGAAAGCAAAGATCACAATCTCGCTGGCGCTGATACTTCTGGCTACTCAGTTGGCCAATGCCGATGATGCGTTTCTCGGCACTGCTGGCGGCAACGTATTCCTGTCTAAAAGCAAGAACATCCAGATGGTCAGGGAGGATGTGCGAGTCAAAGCCCTAAGAGATAGCTGCCTTGTGCACTGTCAATTCGTGTTCTTCAATGAAGGAAAAAGTCAAAAATGTACGGTCGGATTCCCCGATTTCTTCAACAATCCTGCCACGAAATCGGAGCCACTCCGAGGATTTCGGTGTTTCATTGGCGGCAAGGAAGTCAACACGATACGGAAACACGAAATCCAAGATTCTGCCAAAGACGATGAAAGCTCTCGACACTGGTACGCTTGGGACATGACTTACGCCTCCAAAGAGACGGTGATTGTCGAGAATGACTATGTGGCACTCTGGGGCGGGAGTGTTTCAGATACCAAGGATTTCGCCTATGTACTTGGCACTGGAGGCAGTTGGCATGGTCCAATAGGACATGGCAGGCTCGTTATCGACCACTCAGAAGTTGCTTCAGGAAACTTCGTGGGTCAACTTCGGAATGACTCTTTGGACGTAGCGACATTACGATTCGAGGACAGCACCGTATTTGAATTCGCAGACCTGCAACCCAAGGCAAATGACCAGGTCAACTTCTCTCTGCTCTCGTATTGGGACGAACCTGACTCCAGACTCTATCCTTCAGATAGCGAATCCTTTGAAAAATACAAATGGGGTCTGGAGTTCTTCTTCTTTGAAGAAAAGGACACAGCGGAAGTCAGCTCAACCGAGTTGTGGCAAATGCTTGGAGAAATTTACGCTCGCCGCGGGTGTGTCTTCGAGGATTCGGCTGCTGCTGCGGAATTTTCGGGGAAGTCATGGTACAGGCCCGATTCCACCTTCACCTTGGACAAGTTCAATAAGTACGAACAGGCGACCATCGATTTCTTGGTCAAACTCATTCTGGAACGGTCACTGGGACGAATTCAGGACATCAGAATACCGCCAGCGGGTTCACGCTGATTCCAACTCACTTGCATTTTGGGCCGAAGTTGTTGATATTGGCGAAGCAGTGATCACCCGATGCCTCGGACGCGGCATCGACGGGAGGAACCCATGACTGACCTACAACAAATCCAAGACTTCCTTGCCGAGAAGCGGCTGGCGATTGTCGGCGTTTCGCGTAATCCCAAGGATTACACCCGGATCGTCTTTGGCGAGTTTGTCAAACGGGGATATGATGTTGTTCCGGTCAATCCTCTGGCAAGCGAGATTGACGGCAAACCTTGTTTGGGACGGCTGGCTGATATCAAGCCGCCAGTGCAGGCAGCGCTTTTCTTGATTCCACCCAAGACCACGGACGACATAATGCAGGATTGTGCCGATGCGGGTATCAAGAAGGTCTGGTTCCGTCGCAAGCTGCGCCATGAGGAACACAGTTCCAACACTTTGTCGTTCTGCAAAGAACACAAAGTGAGTGTAATCAGCGGCTTTTGTCCGTTGATGTTTTTGCCCGACGCCGAATCGTTCCACCGTTTCCACGGCTTCTTGCTCAAGTTGTTTGGGAAATACCCGCACTAATAGACGACGCGAAAATTCCAATAAACCCCGGTCACGGTTGCAGCCGCTCCTACAGCGGAACCCTCTGTTGTCGAATGGGTTTGTAGGAGCGACTTCAGCCGCGACCTGCCGAACATCTCTCTCTGCTTGATCGTTCTCCCGAAAATGCTTATACTCCGCATTCCGATTGCCACTCTTGTGCGTACAAGGCGGCCGAGCTTTCTATTGACTGAGGAGAGGACACCATGGATACAAATACTACTCCCGCAACGACAGTAAAACCCGCACCTCGATGGGATCTGGAATCAGTTTTCCCCGGCGGCAGCGGCTCAAAAGAATACAAGATTTTCCGCGAAAAAGTTCGCGCTGATCTCGACAAAGCTAAAAAGGCGTTTGCTAAGCTTCCGACGAAGCTTGCCCCCGCGGCTGAGGCTCAATGGATCAAGTTCATTCTCGAATTCCAACGATTGGGAGAGCATCTCGGTCTGGCGCGTTCCTTCGTGCTTTGCTGTATCTCGGAGAAGGTCAGTGATGAACTCGGCCATGGAATCTTTGGCGAGGTTGATATGATGATCGCCGACTGGTCCACTCTGCACAACGGACTGGAAGCGCTCTTTGCCAAGCAAAGTGACAAGCAATGGGACAAGTTGATGGCCAATCCCAAAATCGCCCCGATCAAGTTTCCGCTTAGTGAGATGCGCATGCTTGCCAAAGAGAAAATGGCGCCGGAGTTGGAAGCGCTGGCGTTGGAGTTATCGGTGAACGGCTACCACGCCTGGGCACGGCTGTATGACAAGATTTCTGGTGAAATCACCGTTGATTTCGAGGAAGCAGGCAAGGTTGAAAAACTGTCCGTCGGTCAATTACAAAACAGATTCAACAGCCCCGATCGCTCAGTTCGTCAGCGGGCTTTCGTCAAGTTCGAGGAGGTGTGGAATAGTCGGGCGATTCTGGCGGCATCCGCGTTGAACTATCAAGGCGGGTTCAGGCTGTCGCTCTACAAGAATCGCAACTGGAAATCTCCTCTGCACGAACCGCTGCGGATGAATCGGCTTCAGGAAAAGACACTGAACGCCATGTGGAAAGCGGTCGCCACAACATTGCCGGCGATGAAGAAGTACATCGAAGCCAAGAAGAAGCTCTTGGGCATTGACAAGTTTTGCTGGTACGATCAATTTGCGCCGGTTGGCAAATTCGAAGCCCGGTTTGGCTTTGAGAAAGCCGGTGATCTTGTGGTCAAGCATCTCGCTTCATTCTCGGATGAGATGGCCGAATTCTCACGGATGGCGCTTGACAATCGCTGGATCGAGGGGGAAGATCGTCCCGGGAAGGCCGATGGCGGCTACTGCACAGGTTTCAGTCTGCTCAAGCAAAGTCGCATTTTCATGACCTATGCCAACGATTTTGGGAGCATGACGACACTCGCGCATGAACTTGGGCATGCCTATCACCAGTGGGTATTGAAAGATGTTCCATATCTGGCGACCGAGTATCCGATGGGGCTGGCGGAAACGGCTTCGATTTTCAACGAGCTGCGCGTTACTGATGCTGCTCTCAAAGAAGTG
>CAIYYT010000159.1 GCA_903930455.1 uncultured bacterium
AAGAAAGTTACGACACATTTCTCGCTTGTCTGTTCAGCGAGAAAGTCGACCGAGCGTTTTGCCATCTGGGGTGTCATCCTGCGATCAACCTTGTCGCCGGCATAACAGTAGCGGCAGCGCAGGTTGCAGTTGTGGGTGACAGAGAGAGCGGCGTATTTGACGGGGCCTGTTTGCATCAGTCCTTGGTCCTCTAATCCTGTATATCAAGATAGGCCATTTCAGATAAAAGTGCATTCGGAGAGGGAAAATACCTCAAGGTCATGACGTCGGAGAGGTCATTGCGTTTAATCGCGCAACGGGGGACGGCATCATTACGTGGGTACAAGGTAGTTCCGCCAGCAGGAGCATGAATGTGGGCTTTTGGTCGACATAATGATTGGGTGAAACTTAGACGCGGTCTGGGCGTTATAAAAGCTGGTTGATTCAAATGCCGTAGCAACATATGCTTCAGAGGATATGACCATAGACAGTAGTCAGATAGAATACAAAGCCACTTGGGGACGGGTGGGCAAGCGCGCCAGCGAGCATAGTTTCTGGTATTACGCACGGCTGTTGCTCTTGGCGCTGGTGCTGGCCTTTGTGATCAAAGAGTCGGTCGTTGAGGCCTATCGCATTCCTTCGGAGTCGATGGAGAATACGCTTTTGGTAGGCGATTTTCTGATGGCGAACAAGTTCATCTACGGCGCCTACGTACCGTTCACACACTGGCGGTTGCCAGCGCTACGTGATCCAAAGCCGGGGGATGTGGTCGTTTTCCGTTTTCCTGAGGACAGGCGCAGAAGCTTTATCAAGCGGATTGTCGCCAACGGCGGGGATACGGTTGAAATCATTGCCAAGAAGGTGTTCGTCAATCATGCCGAAGTGGCCGAACCTTCTTCTGCGGTCCATTTCGACCAGATCACTATTCCCAAGGGGGCCGGTCAGCCACGTGACAACTTCGGACCGCTTTTGGTGCCGCAAGGGGAATATTTTGTGCTCGGGGATAACCGCGACAATTCGGCCGATTCCCGCTATTGGGGTTGTGTGCCTCGGGATCTAATCATCGCCAAGGCCTTTCTCATCCACTGGTCGTGGAGCCAGGATGAAAGCGCCCCTCCGGTTAGTATGACAAAACCGCTTTCGATATTGAAGAACTTCGGGTATAATATTCGCAACCTGTCCACACGGGTCAGGTGGAATAGACTGTTCAGCGCCGTGAAGTAGGAGAACAGATGTCGTCATCTTCGAACAGGAAAACCAAGGGAGCTTCCGTGCGGAAAGCTGCGGACAGATCCAATGACAACACTATCATTAGGCTGATTAAGGCCTTGGTGCGGAGCCCAGCGTTTAGATCCGCTCTCAGCATGATCAAGTCGCTTGCCATAGCTCTTGCCGGCGCGCTTTTGATCAAGTACTCGGTGATCGAGGCCTACAACGTGCCCACCGGTTCGATGGAGGACACGATTCTGGTTGGCGATTTCCTGCTGGCGAACAAATTCATATATAACGTCAAGCTGCCGATGATCAGCTTCTCCAATGGACTCCATATGACCAACATCTCCTTCCAGGGGCTTCGCGACCCTCGCCCCGGGGACATTGTAGTGTTCAAGTATCCGGGGGACTCTACTACCAACTATGTCAAGCGGTGTATCGCAGTCGGTGGGCAGGTGGTAGAAGTCCGGGACAAAAAAGTGTTCGTGGATGGCGTCGAGTTCAAGGAATATCCGTTCGGAAAGCATGTCGATCCCAATATCGACAAGCGTCGAGACAACTTCGGGCCGTACAAAGTGCCGCCGGCCACTTACTTCATGATGGGGGACAACCGCGACGATTCCTATGACTCGCGATTTTGGGGACCGGTGCCGCAACGGTTCATTCTCGGCAAGGCGTTGGTCGTCCACTGGTCCTGGGGTCCGCCGCCGACCAGCAATTATCCACATTGGGATTGGGTGAATCCGTTGACGTGGCCTCCAAATCTGTGGTATAATATGATTCATTTCTATGAGCGCGTGCGTTGGGAACGGTTGGGGCAGGTGCTGACTTAGCGGTGGCTTCAATCGGATGGCACAAACAAGCCCGAACGGGTTCGTGAAGAGAATCTCATAAATGGGTTGCTCTTCTCCGCATTCCCGCTAATATTAGTGACTGGTAACTAACGTTACCGGTTGGCGTGAATATACAAGGCAGCTCTTATTGCGGGACTCGCAGTGGCACTTTCGTTAACAGTCGAAAAATTGAGCAAGAGCTTCGGCGCCCGTAAGGTAATCAGAGACCTGAGTTTTATGGTCAGCGCCCCCGGTTCGCTTGGTATCACCGGCCGCAATGGTTCCGGCAAGACTACTCTGATGAGAATCCTCTGTCAGTTGGTGCCTCCCACCGGAGGGAGAGTTGCCATTCGTGACGGCGACGTAGAGATCGCATCAGCCGACTGCTTCAACTATCTCAAGATGATATCCCCGGAAATGGCGCTGTACGAGATGCTGACCGGTTACGAGAATCTCAGGTTCTTTTCAACTTTGGCGGGAGTGCGTAGGAATCGCACCGAGCAGGACGAGTTGTTGGAGAGCGTCGGGCTGATTGGGCGTGGCGATGATCTGGTCGCAGCATATTCGTCGGGGATGAAGCAGCGGCTTAGATACGCGGTGGCGCTGTTGGCAAAACCGGCGATTTTGCTTTTGGACGAACCAACGTCGAATCTGGATGACGCCGGCAAGGCAATTGTTCTGGAGATTATCGCGAGGCAGAAGTCAGAGGGGATGCTGATCATCGCAACCAATGAAGTTGAGGACTTAAAACAGGTTGAGCATGTCATCCGACTGGACAACTAAAGCGCTGGCGGTGCTGGCGAAAGACATTCGCACTGAGCTGCGCACGCGTTATTCGCTCAATGCGCTCTTTATGTTCGCCTTTACTACGCTGGTTGTGGTCAGTTTCTCACTGGGGCAGCTATCACTGGGCGTGCAAGTGTTGTCGGCGCTCTACTGGATCATCATCTTTTTTGCATCGATGTCGGCATTATCGGGGGTTTTTGTCAAAGAGGAAGACGCCAAAACCGCGCAAACTTTGAGGCTTTTCGCACGACCATCGGTGATCTACGCCGGCAAGCTGATCTACAACACGCTGTTGTTGACGATTCTGTGTGCGCTGTTGACACCGCTTTACGTAGTATTCATGAACGTGACGGTGCCTGATTGGCCGCTCTTTCTGGTGGTAGTACTTCTGGGGATAATCGGGCTTTCCGGTGCGACCACGATCATCGGCGCTATCGTAGCCAAGGCAAATGTTCGAGGCGCGCTGTTCGCGGTGTTGTCGTTCCCGGTTTTGCTGCCTTTGTTGGTGGCGGCGATTGGCGGCACCGATGCGGCGCTTGGGGGAGCGGGTTGGGCCGGCGCTGAAAATCACGTAAAACTTTTGGTCGCCTACGCGGTTATTATGATAACGGCTTCGGCGGTACTCTTTGATTTTGTGTGGAATGGTTAGAAAGTATCTGCAAGTAGGTTTGTTCGTTCTGCTGGCGGGAGTGATCTATTTCAGTTTTACCACGCCTGCGCCACAGCAGATCATCGGTGAGGCATCGCGAATCTTCTACTATCATATACCGATGGCCTGGCTGACGTTTGTAGCTTATGCCGTCAACCTGATTTATGCCATCCGTTTTCTGAAGACCCATTCGGAACTTGATGATTTCCGCTCACTTTGGTCAGCGGAATTGGGCACGATGTTTTGCGTGCTGGCGACGATTTCCGGATCGTTGTTCGCCAAGGTGACGTGGGGGGTTTATTGGACTTGGAGCGAGCCCCGTATGTTGTCGATTTTTATTCTGCTGCTGATTTATGGGGCCTATCTATCGCTCAGGGCTGCGATTCCAACTCCGGAGCGCAAAGGAATCATCAGCGCCGCCTACTCGATCTTCGCGTTCCCGACAGTGCCGTTTTTCATATTCATCATGCCGCGAATGATGTTGTCGTTGCATCCGGCTGATTCAGTAGTTGACAAGAATTTGCATTTTACGATGGGGGGGTCGGTATTGCCGATCTTTTTAGTCTCTCTTTTCTCATTCACAGTGTTATATTTCTGGCTGTTCGGACTGGGCATCCGGCTTCACAAAGTACAATTGACACGCTCCGAAGAAGCGTAGGAAGATAGTATGGGCAGTAATTACACCGTGATGTTTGCAAATCTGGTTATCTGGGTGGGGATATTTCTGTTTCTGTTCCGGCTCGACAAGAAGGTTTCCGATTTGGAGAAGAGGAAATGAAGGTGAAGCTGATCGTTGCGGTGGCGATCATCGCAGTCGTTGCCGTCTGGGCGTTTTCGTCTTTCACCAAATCAATGACCTCCTATGTTTCATTTGGCGAGGCGCAAAAGCGGTCGCAGCGAGTGCAAGTGATGGGAGCGATTGACCATGAGAAGGTCGTCTGGGATGTGGATCACAAGCAACTCACGTTTCCGATTACCGACACTGCCGGTGTCACGATGCTCGTCCGGTATACCGGTACCATGCCGGGCAATTTTGGCCAGGCGACTCATGCCGTTTGCGTGGGCAAGTATAGCGGCCACGTTTTTGAAGCCGAGCAATTGCTGATTAAGTGCCCGTCCAAATATCAGGGAGCATCCTAGAGCATGCCAATAGGAAATACGCTTCTGGCGATTGCCTGCGCGACGGCGGCAATCGCTACGGTGGGTTATGGCATGACCCTTTTTAATCGAAATGCCTTGGTGTCGCTGGCGCGCAAAGCATACTACGTTTTCACAGCGGCAGTTGTCCTGATGTGCGTCTATTTTCTGCAGCAGATTCTTGGTCACAATTTCTCGCTGATCTATGTGCATGATTATTCGTCGCGCGATCTGGGTTTGGGTTTTCTGATTTCGACATTCTGGGCGGGACAGGTCGGCTCGTTCACGCTCTGGCTGTTGTTTATCGCCATCATCGGTGTTTTCCTGATCCGACGGAAGAGCGAAAATCACTCGGCGGTAATGTTTTTCTATATGTTGGTGGTGTCGTTCTTCCTGACTTTGTTGGTTGCCAAATCGCCGTTTCTGAGGTTTGCGCCTGAGGCTTTGGCGCAGTTTTCCGGAGGCGCGCCACCCGACGGACAAGGGCTAAACCCGCTTCTGCAGAACTACTGGATGGTGATTCATCCACCGATTGTCTTCATCGGTTTCTCACTTCTGGCGGTTCCATTCGCTTTTGCGCTTGGAGCATTGGCACGTAACAACTACCGCGACTGGGTCAAAAATTCGTTCCCTTGGACGGCGGTGGCATCATTTTTCCTAGGGGCAGGCATTTTTATGGGGGGCTATTGGGCATACGAAACACTCGGCTGGGGGGGCTACTGGGCTTGGGATCCGGTGGAAAATACCTCGCTAATTCCGTGGTTACTTAATTTGGCGCTGATGCACGGGCTATTGATAGAACGTAGTAGAGGTGTTTTCCGTCGCTCGAACCTAATGCTGGCGATGTCCTCATTTCTTCTGGTGATGTACGGCACATTCCTGACCAGATCAGGAGTGCTCGCTGACTTCTCTGTGCATTCGTTCACCGATCTTGGCATTTCCGGTTATCTGATCTTCTTCATGGTGTTTTTCCTGGCGTTGTCGGTATTGCTGCTATTAGTCCGAGCCAAACATGCCAAGACGGGGGCGGATATCAAAGATCCCTACTCGGTCGATTTCGCGATTGTCATAGGGGTCTTTTTCCTAGTGCTGTTGTCCGCGTTGACCTTGGTCGGGACATCGGCGCCATTGATCACGCGAATATTCGGCGAACCCTCCAGTGTTTCGGCACAGTTCTATAACACGACCACGCTGCCGATGGCGATTATCATCGCACTGCTAGTCGGATTGTCACCGTTTCTCACCGCCAAGGGGCAGTCTTTCAGGGATGTCATGAAGCGCTTGTGGGGGCCGCTGGTTCTGTCGTTTGTCGCAACGATGCTCTCGGTCTTCTTCAGCGTTACAAATTTCCTCTATTTGCTGATGATTTTCTCTGCCTGTTTTGCGCTCTTTGGCAACATAGCGGCAGTCTATTATCAGCCGGGGAGAGTTGGTTTGCGGATCGGAGGTTTCGTTACCCACATGGGTTTTGGCATCATGATGATCGGCATCGTTGTCTCGTCGGTTTTCTCGGAGACAGAAAAGATCAATCTGTATGCGGGTCAGGAACCGGTTGGCGCCTTCCAATACAAAATCAGCTACAAAGGCATGGCCGGTGATGTTACGACCAAAGATAATTACGCTCGACTTGAAGTTGATGATCAAGGGGAGCGTTTTCAGGCAGACCCAAAATTGTTTATCGCCAAGGAAAATCAGGGGATGATGCGCAAGCCGTACATCCGCAAGCACCTGCTGTATGATCTTTACTTGTCGCCGCAGGATCAACAGATAATGGGTGAGGGAAATCAGTTGGTGTTGGGCAAAGGCGAAACGGGCAAGATCGGCGACTACGGTGTTAAGTTTGCCAGTTTCGACATGGGCAATCATGGCGAAACGGGCGACATGCAGGTTGGCGCAGTGTTGGAGGTTACTCGCGGTTCGGAAACCAAAGAGGTAGTGCCGCGCATGGCGTTTACGCGCGGTGGTAAGCAGTTTATCAAGGCCGATATGCCAAACGGCGACGGCAGTATTACTCTAACGGACATCCAGGCGGATGTCGGCAAGGTGTCATTGGCATTTTCCGGCGTACCGGGAACGGACGTGATGGACCTATTGGTGCTGGAAGTATCCAAGAAGCCGCTGATCAATATGGTGTGGCTTGGAGTAGTCATGGTTTGTGGCGGGACATTCATTTCTTACGTCCGCCGCTGGCGACTTCAGGCGCAGCAAGCATAACTCATTGTTAGCTATTGCGATACGGTTAAGGTCAATTAATAAGGGCAGGGGGCAGCATTGCGGCTCGAAACTATTTGCGAGACAGCTTAAATCTGATATCATGCCGCATTTGATGAGGCCAGAATGACCGAGTTTCAGAAATTAGCCGACCGAATTATCAAATATTATCTTGAGAGTTCCCCCGTTTTTGCTACGTCGGTCGGAAATCACGACCATGATCACCTGCTCGATCGTCTTGACCCCGACTTTCGTACCCAGAGGGTGGCAAAGCTCCGCGGGTTTGTCAACAATCTTGAGAAGCTCGCAACACATGCAGACCGATTGCCCGATGAACAAGTGGATCTGCAAGTTCTTGAGGGTGCCCTCCGAACAGACATACTGCTTGAGGAGGACTACTGTCGCTGGAAGCGCGATCCGACATTTCCGATTGAACTCGCAATGTATGGCTGCTACGTGCTCGTGCTGCATGAGTTTGCACCACTAACGCAGCGGGCCGCCGCTCTTGCTCATAGGCTTCGGCAAGTGCCACGTCTGCTAAGCGACGCGAAAAGGAATCTGGCCGATCA
This sequence comes from uncultured bacterium, assembly GCA_903930455.1. GTDB lineage: Bacteria > Zixibacteria > MSB-5A5 > CAIYYT01 > CAIYYT01 > CAIYYT01. The sequence continues at coordinate 7,377 of CAIYYT010000159.1, forward strand.
ACCGGAAGTACCGAAAATCTGGGCCGAGATGGGGGAAGAGCTTGCCAAGTCGGGAGTGGAGTTCTTCCGGGATCTTGGTACTTCATCAGCCCTAGTGAGTCCGCGCATTGGAAGTGATCTTATTCAGGCCGGCAAGTTGGCATCTGCGGCTTGCCATGATTATCATCGTTTTCTGCACGAGTCGATTGTCAGACGCAGTTCTGGCGGCTACAGTTTGGGTGCGAAATCATTCGATGAGTTGCTGTTACACCAGCATGGATTGTCGTACAAAGGTGTTGAGCTTCAGAAGCTCGGCAGGGAAGTGATTGCGCAGACTCTGTCCGAAATGGACAAGGTTGCAGCGCAGATCAACCCCAATTCGAGCGTGGCAGAAATCATTGCAAGCCTCAAAGAGCAGAAACCAGAGTCAGAGCAGTTGATTGACTATTACAGGGCCTTTGTTTTTGGCGCCCGCCAGCACTTGATCGACCACAATTTGGTCACTGTCCCTGAAAGTAACGATCTCACGCTCGTAGATACACCAGTCTTTGCCAGACCGACGTTCCCCTATGCCGGTTATTTTCCTCCGGCGCCGTTTGACGATGATCAACAAGGATTTTTCTGGGTGACTCCGATCGATGAAAATGCGGCGCCAGAGCTTCAGGAGCAGCAAAAGCGCGGACATAACAAGTATCAGGCATTAGTCGTGTCTCTGCATGAGGCCTATCCGGGGCATCACTTACAATTGCAGCGCGCAAACCAGGTTTCGTCCAACGTGCGCAAGTTATTTGGCACTTCCGTGTTCATCGAAGGATGGGCGCTTTATTGCGAAGAGATGATGTACGAGACCGGTTACTATCCCGATGCTCAGACGCGGCTGATGCAGTTGGCGATGCAGTTATGGCGCGCCTGTCGAGTGGTTATTGACGTCGGTTTGCATGATGGAACCATGAGTTTCGACGATGCGGTTAGTCTGCTTTGCGATACGGCCAAGCTGGAGCGGGTTAATGCCGAGGCTGAGGTCAAGCGTTACACGCAGTCGCCAACTCAGCCCATGAGCTACATTGTCGGCAAACTGGAGATCTTGCGTCTGCGGGATGACTACCGCAAGCAGCAGGGTGGCGAGTATAAGCTTAAGGAATTCCACGACCACCTGCTGTCGTACGGAAGTATTCCGATTAGACTCGTACGGAGCCTGATGTTGGAACAAAAGTGAAACGCGGTCGTTCTAAACATTTAGTAGGTGTTAACAGTTGATTGATAGAAAGCGAGGAGAAGATTAATGTCCAATGCCACAGCGGTTTCTGATGCGACTTTTGCTTCCGAGGTAGTCCAAAGCGATCTTCCCGTGATCGTTGATTTTTGGGCGGAATGGTGCGGTCCTTGCAAGATGATTGCTCCGGTTCTTGATCAAATCGCAGCCGAGTATACCGGGAAATTGAAGGTCGTCAAGGTGGACGTTGATTCCAACAGCAAAACGGCTTCTCAATACAGTGTCATGTCGATTCCGACGTTGCTGTTTTTCAAGGGAGGTAAGGTGCAAGATCAGGTAATCGGCGCAGTACCGAAGAAATCGCTACAGGATAAGGTCGACAAGTTTCTGGCATAAATATATGAGCTTCCAGAACCCTTCTCAGTCGGAGATAAACGACCTCTTGCGGCGTTCACGGCGGATTGCGGTGGTCGGTCTTTCGGGAAACACCGATCGGCCCGCCTATCGAGTGTCCCAATATCTGATCGACAGGGGCTACGAGATCATTCCGGTTAATCCGCAGGAAAGTGAGATTTTGGGGCGAAAAGCCTATCCAAGCTTGGGCGCGATTGGCGGAGACATTGATATCGTCGATGTTTTCCGTCGGTCCGATCAGACTGACCCCATTATTGATGAGGCGATCAAAGTCGGCGCGAAAGCCATCTGGCTGCAGGAAGGGATCGTCAACGAAGCGGGCGCGCTAAGAGCGCAGGTGGCCGGTCTGGTGATGGTGCAGGACCGTTGCATCAAGAAGGAGTTGGCAAAACTCTGACGTTGCCGGCATTCGTCGGGAGAAATTGATTAACCGTCCGGCTGGGGCATTATATTGCCTTCGACAGGGAAGATGTTTCCGGTCTTCTTCTAATGACGTAGTTATCGTTTGCACGCCCGGCCGACAGAATGGGATAAACCGCTCGACCGCAATAATCTTGCTTCTTTCTTGTCAAACCCTCGGTAGATGCTTATAATGTAGGCACTGGACTACCGATATTACTTATAGATGGCGCGCATGTATCGAAATCAGCAATCTTACAATAGCAGTG
>CAIYYT010000160.1 GCA_903930455.1 uncultured bacterium
AGACACAAATTCGAGCGACTCTTTATCAGAATCGTAGCGCCAGAAGCGACAGTAAGTCGCCGGCAGTTTCTTCACGACGGTTTCAGCAAGCTCGACCATAAACGCGTGAGCATCTTCGCTCGTCACCAGCTTCTTGAGGGAACCGGTGAGATCAAGGATTTGGCGATTGAAGGCGACCAGTTGATGCGAGAAAATGTCACTTCGCACCGACGGCACGAGCGCTGCCGACAACGTCGCGGCAATCTTCTCGCCAAATTCCTTATCAGGGCATTGTTTCTCGGCAGCCATGGTCAAAGCAGCGATCGGCTTGTCGGCAAGCATGATTGGGATTGTAAGCGCATAGCGCGCGCCACACGAAATCAGCCAGCGGTCGTCTTCCAGTTCGCTTTGTTCAAGCGTATCGCTGTAAGTAACCTGCGGCGACAGGAACAAATCGCCCAACTGTGTTTTTTGAGTTGAGATGGAGCGGTTGCGCTCGGTCAGGAGACTCTTGCCCTGTCCAAGGCAGTATTGAGTGACATTATAACCGCGCGCATCATAAACTGCGATGCGTAAGATTTCGTATTCCGTAATTTGGTGCAGCGTTTCGTCAACCAAGTGAATGGCGTCTTGAATTCTGTCGACTGCGGCCAGATCATTACGCAGTTTTTCGAGCGCCAACATGGTCTCGTCAACCTGTATATTCGTGGTCGTAGCGTCAACTCGCACACCACCCAACTGCACGGTCAGAAGGTCAAGCAATTGCAGCAGGTCAGTATCGATGTGTGCGCCTTGCTCCCAGTTGATTACCATCACCAGAGGTTCTCTGGTCTTGTCCTGCAGAGGTATGACAATGGTCGGCTTCTTGTCTTCGGATGCTTCGTGAGGAACGAGCGACAGCCGCTGCGAACGTTGGACAGAACGACACCAGTGTTGGAGGGGACCATGATCGGTCAGCGAGATTGTATTCGACTCCGCCGGGACAAAGCTGCCGGAGAACTGGTCTTCGCGGTAGTAGTTGACAGAGACCGCTTTCGTGAAGTGTAGTACAAGTCCTCGGAGTTTATCCAGAAACGGCAGAACCTCGTGCTGTGCGCGGCAAAGATTGGCGACCGCTGACAGGAAGTCGAGACGCTTCTGATAGTGAGTAGACTTGAGATCGGCGCTGGTCATGCGGTTAATCCATTCGGTAGCGCCGATGGCGATAAACAAACCACCGGAGACCAAGAGAAGCGCCTCTGCGAGATATCGATTCTCAACCTGAGACAATATGGGCAATTGTCGCAAAGAACCGCTTTCGCCGAGCGCGCGCACGAGCAATAAAAGCGCCCAGAGCATTTGCCCAATCATCAACTTGTCATAGCTGTCTTTCGACCGGTAGAAATAACGTTCTTTTGCCCGGTAGGTCGAATAGCTGACCAACACCAGGAGCACCAGAAAGAGATATTCCGCCACAATCATTCTTACCCTCTGTCACCTGTTACAATGTCAACTCTTAGTATATCGGCAGTTGCAGGAGCGATTTTACCGACTGTACCGTATTGAGATGAGGCAGTCTGTCGAGATTTGGAACACGGAGGAAATATACAGGAAATTGCTTAGAGCAGACGGCTGGCTAGTCCACGGACTTTCTGAAGGTTTTTGAAATGCAGCTTGGCGACTTGACCCAGTTTCTCTTCGCCGTATTTTCGAATAAATGCCGCTCCGGCCTGATCTACTTGCGGCGCAGCCCCTTTGGGGAGATCAAGTTGCCATTTCTGGGACAGACGATGCAGGCAGTCTAGGAACTCGGCGCGCGCCAGCACGGATGCAGCCGCCACCGATGATTCGCTTTCCCCTCTGACCTGCTGGATCAGCTTGATGGTCTTCCCTCTTTCCATGAGTGACCGTTCAAGCAGTTCCTCTTTGCCGAACTTGTCGGAAATCACCGTGTCACATAGCGTTTCTTCCAACAGATTCTCAATCGCGCGGGCGTGTCCCCAAGCCAGTAATTTGTTCAAATTGCCGATCTTGAGATAGAGTTCGTTGTATTTCTCCGGCATGATCACAACAATGCTATGTGGGACGTGCTTTTTCAATTCGGCGGCAATTGTTGCGGCACGCCGATCGGACATTTTCTTGGAATCGCGGACGTAGAGTTCTTCGAGGAGAGGTCTCTCCAGCACGCTGATAGCTGCAGCAGCAACGACAAGCGGCCCGAAAAAATCTCCCTTGCCGGATTCATCGACCCCGGCGATGTAGCCCGTCAATCGCCTACCTTATGCGCGTTCGAGGTACTTGCCGGTGCGTGTATCGACTTTGATCGAATCGCCTTCTTTGACGAACGGGGGCACCCTGACCTCGACACCCGTCTCCAAGACGGCCGCCTTGGTGATATTGGATACCGAATCGCCTCGCACCGCCGGTTCGGTAGTGACAACTCTGAGTATCACAGAGGCCGGCATATCGAGGTTAATCGGCTTGCCCTCGAAATAGAGAATCGTGTACTCTCCGTTTTCCTTCAAGTATTGCGTGTAGTCACCGAGCTGATCTTTCGTCAGTGAGAATTGGTCGTAGTTCTCGGTATCCATAAAGTACCACTCCCCCTCGGAAGCATAGAGATACTGAGTACGTTTATGACTGAAGTCAGGGATATCGAAACTTTCACCGGAGGTAAAAGTGCGCTCGACGACCTGTCCGGTCTTGATGTTTTTCAGTTTGGTCCAGACGTTGGCGCGACCGCGTCCGGTTTGGGAACGCAAGAAGTCAACAATGTAGTAGGGCGCACCCTCTATCGCTATTCTCATGCCGATTCGGAAATCACCTGTCGAAATCATTTATCCTCCGCAACGATTCTCCCTCTGGAATCAAAGGCCACTGTGCTATAGCACAATATAATATGCATTTCCCCTCTTGTGGGCAACTGATTTGAGACGACTAGCGATAGTTTTTGAGGATTTCGACTGCCATTCGCCGCACTTGATCCGCCAACTCCGGCGGCGAAATGACCCGCGCCTCCCCTCCAAAGCCAATGATCCAGCGGAGGATTTCCTCGGTTCCGCCGACCGTGACGGTATATTCGATAGAACCATCTTTGCGCTTCACCACCCGTTGGCTGGCGTGACGTTTGCCGTCGGCAACGATGGCAGCCGCCTTGCCGAATAACAGCATCTTGATCTCCACCGGCTCTCCCGAATAGACATCCCAGGAAGACTCGAAATACTTCTCCAGAGTGACCTTGTGGTCACGCTCAAACAAGTTCTTCGTGATCGTCACCTTGTAAATACGATCAATCCGGAAGAGCCGCATTTCGCCATGGCGATGGCAGTATCCGAGAAGATACCAGGCGTGGCCACGAAAGACGATGAAGTAGGGATCGACCAGCCGCACACCTTCGCCAGAGGAAACCGAATGATAGTTGATTTCTAGAACGACGTCGCCATCAATAGCCTGCCGCAGCAACCGCATCGTTAGATCGCTATGAGTGGCGTCGGCAGTTATCCGCGGCGAGAGCTGTATCCGCGAATGCTGTTTGCGAGTACGCTCTGAAAGCTGGCCGTTCATTGCGGCATCAATCTTGGCCGTCATGCTCTTGAGTTCACGGGCGTAAGATTTCATTTCCATCAACGGTGAACCCTGAATCGCCGCTCGCAGCACCAGATATTCACCGGTAGTCAGGTTTAGAGGGGGCAGAAACGCGCCGCTTAGCAGACGGTAGCCTTTGTCGTAGTAGACTGGCGCCCCAGCTTCCGCAAGCGACTGAATGTCACGGTAGACCGTGCGTTCTGACACGTCGCACTCTCGCGCCAACTGCGAGGTCGTCATGGCGCGATTACTGCGAATGAGATTTAGAACGGTCAATAGTCGAGATGATTTTGCCATGTTGGTCAGTACTTCACAAAGCTGTCCGCTGTCTCCCCTATCAGAGATCGACGTCACTCCCGCAGCCAACCTAACCAACTGCCGGATAACGTCAAGGGTTTTGTCGGCATCCTCAACCTATGGGATGATCCCCATACTTCGACGGCCAATCTTAGGCCATCAACCGGCCAAACGGCCGCAACTTCTTGCGGCACAGGGAGGACGAAAAGCCGCCACCTGTGGCACGGCGGTTGCGCAAGAGAGGTTGGCAAAAGTGCCCTAGGAGAGGGGAGAGTTAAAAGATGAAGAAGCTGACTATGGTCAGGCGATTGCTGCACTGCGGCGGATTTCTGGTGGTTGTCGCAGGCATTCTGCACGTTGGATGCTCCATTAAATCGCCGCAAGCGCCGAGCTGGGATACAACGCTCAGACTGCCGCTCATTAACAAGACATTTTCTTCTGGAGAGCTGTTTGACAAACTAGCCGACGACGATATCAAGAAGGATTCGGCCGGAAACAGCTCATTCTACGTTGCGAAGAATCTCGATTCGGTATCGATCAAAAGTGTTCTTTCGGTAGCAACGTCCTCTTCAGAGTTCGAAAAACAAGTTGGCCTGATCACCGTGGCATCGCCTTCCGCGATGTCTCAACAGATCGCATTTGCGGACGTCATTCCCCTCACGGCTGGAGTCATACCCGACACCGGTCTCTGGGTGGAGAAGACTGTCGGCCCGACCAATTCGTTTTCGGAAGCGACTATAGCTGAAGGGGGGCTTATCGTCACTGCCACAAACAATACCGGGTTTGCACTCGATTCGCTGATCGGTCAGTTACGCGATCCGGGCACGGGTGTGCTTTTTGCCACGTTCGTCGTTCAGCACGGACTGGCAGATGGCGCTTCTTATGTTGACACAGTTCCATTGGCAAACAAGACCATCCGCAACGAGAACGACTTCGACGTCTTCTTCCACACTCAAGGCGGATTGGCGTTGTCGCTGGCGGATCGCTCGGTTGATTTCGCGTTCAATTTCACCAGCAATCTTAAAGCTAGTTCCGTTACCGGCAGAGTTGGTGAATTCACCAATGAATATGACAATCATGCGGCGCTGACGGATAACATTCATTTGCAGACCGCCGCATTTGCATCCGGCACGCTTGAGTTCATCGTAGAGAATCATGCGGCAGTTAATGCGCAATTGACGATCACGTTCCCCGAGATTACCAATAGCGGCACGCCGTTAATCCTCACCATGCCGGTGAGCGCCAATGGTAGCATTCGTCAGACCCATGACCTGTCCGGCTGGACGGTACAGCCGCAGCGTGATTCGTTGCAGGCGCAGATGGTCGCTGCCATTCTGTCTTCGGGAGATAATTATGTCACTGTCAATTCAACTGATCATTTTGGTTTTCGCTACAGCCTGAGCAACCTTGAACTCGCATCAGCCACAGGCATTATCTCGCCGACAGACATCAACTGGAACGACCAACGGGTTAGTGTCGAGATACCGCGCGGATTCGAAAGCGTGTCACTGGCTCTGGTTGAGCTTGAAATCACGGTGCAGAATCATTCGGAGCTTTCGGGGGATGTCGAGATCAATCTGCAGGCCTCAAACGGCAAGCATCTGACAGTAACCGGCAGCGTTACCGGCGGTTCGTCAAACGCACCTTCCGTCAATAGAATCGTCAGCGATCAACTTGCCGATCTCCTCACGCCGCTACCGAACGCGATCACGATCAACGGTATCGCCACAGTGGGCGACGGCGTCACGACGGTGCAAGTGTCCAGTCGCGATTACCTCTCTGGCAAAGCAGTGATCAGCGCACCGATGGCGCTGAAATTCGACGATACCAGCGTGCAAAGTGACAAGACGCATCTTGATGTCAAAGCGGACATCGCCGACCGCGCCGATCGCCTGCAACAAGGTGTCTTCCAATCGACAATTACTAATCATCTTCCCACCGGCGCACAGGTGACGATATACATCGGCGCCGATTCTGCGACCGTATTCACGCATCCGCTGACCACCATTGGCCCGATCGGATTTGATCAGGCCACTGTCGATGGCAACGGCATCGTGACCGGGGAAATTGTTACGAACAACACAATCAATTTGACCGCAGAGAATCTGCATGTCTTCAGCAATCGGTCGCTGTACGTCGCGTCTGTGGTCACCTTACCGGGAACCAACAACCAGATCGTTCGCGTGCGGGCGTCTGATTACTTCGATATCAACGGCATTGTGGAAATCAGTGCCCGCGTCGGAGGGGAGGATTTCTAATGGTGCGGCAGAGAAAAGAAATCATTCTGAGAGCGCTGACGTTCGCGATCCTGATAGTGTTCGCCGGCGCCACGTCGCTGGCACAATCGACACCTAGCGCACGTTCGCTTGGCATGGCCGGAAGCTACATATTGGAATCATCCAATTGTGAAGCAGCCACGGCCAACCCGGCCAATCTGGCGCTGCCCGGCAACAAGCATTTTACGTTGAAGCTGGTCTCGGTGTCGGGACGAGTCGCCAATAATGCGTTTAGTCTGGCGGATTACAACAAGTACAACGGCGCCTATCTGACTGAAAGCGACAAACAAGACATTCTCGCGAAGATTCCCGGAAGCGGTTTGGATCTAGACTTCAACGGTGGCGCTAGTGCGTTGTCATTCTCTGCGGGATCAGTGGCGCTGACCACGGAAGTGATCGGCGGTGGCAAGGGCACTCTTCCCAAAGATCCTATCGAGTTGGCTCTTATGGGCAACAAGATTGGTCAACCGGTGAGCGCGGATGGCTCGGGCGGTCAGGGTTGGAGTGCGGTGGCGGTGGGAATCAGCTACGGCCGTAAGATCATGGCCGCGCATGGATGGGATGTTGCCGCCGGTATCAGCCTCAAATATCTGCAGGGTCTGGCCTACTTCTCGGCGGAAGGATTGTCGGCGCAAGCCGTGACACTCACCACAGGCTTCAGCGGTTCCGGCGGAATGACGACGGTGCAGTCGCTCGGTGGTAGGGGTTACGCCTTTGATCTCGGATTAACCGCACAAGGCGAGCACGCCCAGTATGGACTTGTGTTCAAGAACCTGCTAGCGTCGCTCAAGTGGGATCGTGAGTTGGAAAAAACAGTCTACACCTTCCATTTCGACAATATCACGGTGGAAAACTCCGGTGAGGATTCGCTCTGGACATCGGAAGATCACAAGGTCGCTGTTTCTTCCCTGCAATCACGTCCGCCGCTGGAAATCCAGCTTGGCGCTTCTCGCCGTTTCGGCAGTCTGCTGACGGCTGCGAGTGTGACGCAGGGATTTGAGACATCGGCATTCGTTTCCAAAAAACCGCGCGTTGCCTGCGGCGTGGAATATCAACCGATCGGATTGCTGGCTTTACGCAGCGGTATTGCTGTCGGAGGCAACGACAACGTCTCGGCGAGCTTCGGCCTTGGTCTCGGGCTAGGACCACTACATCTCGACCTGGCCTACGCTTCGGCGTCGCGACTGGTGCCATGGGGTGGTAAAGGTGGCCAGTTAGCGGTCTCGACCATTCTTGAGTTTTGATAGGAGGAGTATCTGATGAGAAAGCGCAACTATATAGCTCTGTGGTTTTTCGGTGTTCTGATTATTCTCATAATGGCAGCACGGGTGTCTGCGATGCCGCCGCATCCTGACCTTGCCGCCGACATTGCGTCAGGAAAAGTACCGGTACCCTACGCTATTGCACATCGTAGTGACCTTCTGGCGCACGGCGTTGATTCACCGGTCGAGCTTCCGGGCAAGCAAGGCTTGTACAAGTCTGCAAGCAGAGCCACCACAACCCGAAACGTTCTCTGTGTGCTCGTGCAGTTTTCAGACAAAGCAAAGAGTGTCAACCCGGAAGATTTCGATACGCTGATGTTTGTCAATCAAGTCGGTTCGGTCCGACACTACTTCGACGAAGTTTCCTACAATTCCTATGACGTTGTTACTGTCAACCTGCCTTCCAGCATCGGCTGGGTCACGGCGTCGCAGACATACGCCTACTACTGTAACGGTGAAAACGGTCTCAACTATTCCTCGTATCCAAAGAATGCTCAGAAGCTGGTAGAAGACATTGTCAACTTGATTGACCCTGTGGTCGATTTCGCCGACTATGACAACGACGGTGACGGTTATGTTGACGGCGTTGTGCTTGTGCATACGGGTCCCGGCGCCGAGTATAAGGGCGGCGACGTCAATTATATCTGGTCACACAAATGGAACACCCACAGCCCAATGCTCAAAGACGGCAAGTACGTTTTCGAATACAGCATTCAACCGGAGTACTGGAGCAGTCCGGGAGACATAACTCTCGGCGTCTTTGTGCACGAGTTGGGGCATTTGCTTTTTGGATTGCCCGATCTCTATGACACCGATTATTCGTCAAAAGGGATTGGTAAATGGTCGGTGATGGCTGGTGGCTCCTGGAACGGTCTCCACGGCATGGGCGATTCGCCGGCACACCTTGATGCTTGGAGTCGCATCCAGTGCGGTTTCGCAACTGCCAACAACGTCACCGGCAACGTGACCGGGCTGGCGATTCCTGATGTCGAGACCAACAGCTCCGGTGCAATCTTGCGACTCTGGACTAACGGCACGATCGGCAATCAGTACTTCCTGATCGAAAATCGTCGCAAGACGGGCTATGATGCCTATCTGCCGTCGGAAGGCCTTCTGATATGGCATATCGACGAGGGTGTTTTGGCAAGCATCGGCAACGACAACGAATGGTATCCAGGACACACGACCACCGGACACTATCTGGTGGCGCTGGAGCAAGCAGACAATCTCTTCGCGCTTGAGGAAAACGTGGGCGGCGGTGACGCTGGCGATCCTTTCCCCGGTTCCTTCAGCAAGACATCTTTCAACGGGCTGACGTCACCATCGTCCGATGACTATACCGGCGCTGGCACACTGGTCGCCGTGAGTAACATCTCAGCGGCGGGCGCCACGATGACTGCGGATTTGTCGGTCTCACTGGTCTTAGATGTGAATGACGATACGCACGCCGACGCTGTACCGGGTAGTTTCGAACTCGGCCAGAACTTTCCAAACCCTTTCAACCCGGAGACTCTGATCAGATTTGATCTACCCAAGCGTAGTCATACAATATTGACTGTGTATAACACGCTGGGTGAGAAAGTAGATGAACTCGTTGATGGTGAATTGCCTGCCGGTACGCACGAAGTCATCTGGAAACCGGAATCAAGCTCCGGTCAGTCGCATCCGTCAGGTGTATATTTCTACCGACTGGTCACTGATGAGATTACACTAACCCGCAAGATGCTACTGATCAAGTAGGATCGATAAAACGAAGGGGTCCTGCTCATGCCCGAGCAGGACCCTGCTAGTCTAGATCAGATTCTTCCCTGGAGTTGCCTTTCGGAAGATCGTCACCTGTTAAACTGAGTTCGACATCCGGCAATTCAGTTTCGAAGTGACCTCTGCCGATCAACTCCCGCTCACTGCGCCGTTTGGCTTTTTTCAGCTCCAAGTAGCACGACTTGCACCGCCTGGGGTCATCCATGAATCCCCTCCCGGCGAAGTATTCCTGGGCGCTGGCAGTGAATACAAACTCTTCTTTGCAGTCAGTACAAATCAGAATCTTGTCTATAAACTTCTCTTCCACAAATCCCCCCTTCTGGGTTTATGGATTAAACTTCCGCTTCTCTACGAAGCAGCCACGAGCTCCACTCGTTCGGGTTAGTAGACCGATCACTCTGTCCTCAAGCGCCCAAAGAACATCTGGTCCGCTGTTTCAAGTATACCCCTGAGTGTGTTTTTGTGTCAACTAAAATTTGTTCATTGCCCTAAGTTATAGCCGGTACCTTTGGATCTTTCCCTATTGCTGAAGACGACTTACCCACACATTAGCTACGACAAGTAAAACAACTGTGCGAGTATATTCGATCCCGCACAAACATCGTTGCGCTCTCTACCTATTGGCTAGCGTAACTTAACCATCTTGCGAATCTCTGAGAAGCCGTCCGCGCTGAGTCGGTAGAAGTATACACCGGAAGCCACTTCACGGCCTGACTGATCGGTACCATCCCAATCAACTTGTCGGTAACCGGGGCCTTCGTAACCATCAACAATAACTCTAACTGTTTGTCCGATGACGTTGTAAATAACCAAAGTAACATTACCGCCTTGTGGGAGAGCATAACTGATTTGCGTGCCCGGATTAAACGGATTGGGACGATTTTGCGTGAGCGAGTACTGCCTTGGTGTCTGCCGGGAGCCGCTTGCGTAGCTGTTCAGAAGCTGCACAATCAGATCGGCAGTCGCAGAGCCTTCCAAGGCGCCGAGATTGCAGAGTAGGGAAGACAACCCAGCGGCATAGGGTCGGTAGTCGAAACCATCCGGGAAAATCGGGTTAGCCTGCGGTTGCGTGCCCCCCCAGTTCAGCGCTATAACCAAGAGGTCGGCGGCGTCGACAATGCCGTTGCCATCGGCATCGGCATAGGTCGAGCGCTTGTCGCTCCATTCGATAGCCTGCTTGGGTCCCCAGCCGGTTTCCTCGCCAAGGCTGTCGCGGCGCGGTCCGGTCATGTTGTAGAACACTCCGAGTGGCAGCACATCCATCTCATTGACGCGCCCATCGTTGTTGCAATCACCCGGGTAGACGGCGGGCCCGGTGACAAACCAGAAAGTGTAATCGTCCGTGGGCGAACCTTCTCCCTTGCCATCTCCGTCGCTATCGAGAGAATTGCCGGAACGATCACGCACCGTCCCTAGGAGTCTCGCGTCGATGGTGTCATAAGGGAGATACCGCTGCTGCGGCACGAAGACAATTTTCGTCTGAGTGCTGAGGCGCGCAGTACCTGGAATATTGGCATGCAGCCTGCGAGATTGTGCTACAATTGATCCGGTGGTCACGGAAGCAGGATCGATTGACTCGGACAGCGTGAAATCGATGCTGGAGCCAATCAGCACACCGACGGCGTCGTGTGCCGGATTTGCAGAAACAACAAACGGAGGTTTGCGCTCCGGTATAACACTGGCTTTCAGGGTGACCAGTAGATCCGGCAAAGCAGGATCGTCAGAGGTGATCGTCATGAATGCAGACTTCTCACCCAATGAGGTGGGCATGAACTTGACGCGGATATAGAATGAACCGTTCGGTTGAATCAGCCCTGAGACCGTGTCAAAAACAACGAACTGCGGATCGGTGGCAACGACATCGGTCACATGCAGATTGAATGGATTGATCAAACCGGAGACATTGCGCACTCTGATCGAATCGATCGCAAAGGTGTCGATTTGTACTGAGTCAAAGACAAGTCCACCTGTCGACAACTTGATTAACGTATCGGGATGAGAGTTGAAGTCCCAAATCAAAGTATCTACGGGCAGAGAGGAAACGGACTGCGCAATCACGCGCAACTGATAGCTGCCGGCAGCAAAATCGCGGGACAAGTTAGCTGTGGCAGTGATCGTATCGAGGGCCTGTGTCGTTGTCGGGTTGAAATTGATAGTGGCTGAGCCACGTCTCGGCGTCGGAGTGATCGAACTGTTCAGCGTGATGTTGCGGTCGAACAATCCATACAATGTGTCGATTCTGGCTCTGAATTCTTGCTGCAGGCGATTAGTAGTATCGGAATCGATTTTTCTGAGCTTGAAACCGTAAACGGTAATTAGACTCGGAAGCGTCTTGGTCTCTCCCGCCCCGCATTCGTTGGTCGCCGTGAAATTAACATCATAGATTCCAGGCTTGGCGTAGTCATGACTTGCTATTTGTGTTGTTGCGGTACCGCCGTCACCGAAAGCCCACGACCAGCCGGTGGGGTTGTTCGTAGCACTACCGGTGAACAAAACGGGCAATACAGAACTGCCGTGAGTCGTATCGGCAACGAAATTGGCAACAGGTAAGCTGGTGACGGTGATCGTGTCGACCGTCGAGTCTGCTCCGCAGGCGTTGGTTGAAACGAGCTTCACGACAAAAACGCCCGCCTGCACAAAGACGTGTGCTGGGGAAGTCTCGGTAGATGTAATTCCATCGCCGAAACGCCACAGATCACTGCGCGATCCACCAGTGGCGCTGCTCGTGAAATTGACCGTTAGTGGAATACAACCTTGTTTGACATCGGTTTGGAAAGCTGCATGCGGTTTGGCGTTGATGCTAATCACTTTTGCAGCCGTGACTGCCAGATCATAAGGGCAGAAGAGTTTGACTCTGACTGTATAGTCTCCGGCGGTTGTATACACTGCCTTTGGTGCAATCAGCGGCGCTGTTACATCAGTATTCGGGAAGGAATCCACCACGCCGTTGCCGAAATCCCAAATTGACAGGATGTAGTGCCCGATTGATGTGTTGGCAAATTGTATCGACTGCCCGGCACACAAAGAGGTCGGTGGCGAGAAGTTTGGCGTTAGACTGCAAGTGGTACGCTCGAAGGGACCGACATCGATCTTTCCAACCACCCGCGGGAAACCGTCGAAGTCGTACGTATAGGCCCCGGCCGGCGGCGCCGCACCAGTGTCAATCATCGGTGAAGTCGCCACCAAATGGAAATCTCCCCCGGCGCTGTCAACAAACTGAGGATTGACATTGTCGAAATTCCCGGCAGTGATGGGACAGGTAATCGAAACCTGACTTGCCGGAAGATTTCCGATAAAGCAATTGCTTTGCCATACGGCGCTGCCAAAGCAGTAGACGGCGTAAGGAGTATTATTGGCAAAGATATTGTTTATCATGGTCTGCGAGCCATAGTCGGATACTAAACCGCCGCCATACGAGGAAATGTACGTGCTATTGCCATAGACAAGATTGTTGGCGAATAACACGCCGTCAGCGATCAGATAGACGCCACCGCCGTCGAGGGCAGCAAAGTTACCGATGATCAAATTGTTTTGTATGAGAATCGTGCTTGCATCCAACGTATCGGTTACGAAAAGGCCGCCGCCGAACCCTTCAGACGTCGTAGTGTTGTATTGAATTCGATTGTTCCAGATTCGAGGAGCCGAACGATAACAGTAAATCCCCCCCCCACTGCCGCTGGACACATTGGAATCAATCAGATTGTTGTGCAAGTTCGCCCGAGAGTATTCAAGACGCAATCCGGCCCCACTGGCTCCAAACTCCCCACCGTTACTTCGGATGATACAGTTTTTGATTTCAGGCGACGAAGTGATTGTAGCTGCGGTTGCAGGGATACGCTGGCCCTGAACCATTATTCCGAGCTGGGTCGCGCCGCGAACAGTGAATCCATCGAAGATTGTGGATGTCGGCACACCGACTCCAAAAAGAATCACACCGTTGTAACCAGTACCGTCGATAATGGTAGCCTTCGCGCCTTTTTCACTCCTGACGACTACCCCCTTGGTGTCAAACGTCAAGGAATCGTTGTAGATACCCGGCTTGACAACTACTGTGTCGATTACACTCGCGGAAATGTGCAAGAGGGCGAAGCTGATCGTGGCAAAAGGTCTTTCCTCGGTTCCCGGATTGTCCTTGTCGCTGCCCGAAGTAGCCACCCAGTAGCTCCTGCCCATAGCTGACGACACGGTCGCAAGCAACATTAAACCGAGGACGACTGTCGCAAAATGCCTTCGCTTAAGACCCAAGGATTTCCACCTCCCCGTTCTCGATATATATTTGTCCTTGACGAGGCAGCACACTCCCCTGCCAGTCAATCAATCTGAGATAAGTGGGATTGATTGAGATCGGCGACGTGCCAATCTTCTTGGTAACAAATCTCACGGTCGCAATCAGGCCCGATCCGGTAACGCCGTTCGGTTGATAGTTATTGCCTCGCAAGGTATAGCCGATCGCAAGATAGTGCGGGTATGTCTGCACGAAAAAGAGTGTATTTTCTACGGTACCCAGGAAACCTCCCGCCTCGGCGCTGCGAAATTCTATGACCGATGAGTCTGCTTCCAGACGCAGTGAGATGCCAAAAAGCGAGTCAATATTGTAAACTTTAACGCTCAATGTCCCTTCTCGGCCGATTTCGGAGAAGCTGCCGTAGATGGGCGTAATCTTGATCATGGGCACCTGCGGCCGCATATAGATAGACACTTCCGTAACGGCGCCGGCGCTAACATCCGCGGTGTCGGCACCATAGTAGAGTGCAGTTTGTCCTGCGTATGCCGTCAAAGCAAATACACGATTCGCTCCAAACGGTACTTCGACTTCGGCTCGCACGATGCCGTTGGCGATTTCCAAATCCTGAGTCATCGTCGTAAAGCCGCTGCCATTGATCTCTAGCAGAACGCGTGAGACGTTACTGCTGATGCCCAGCTGCTTGAACGACGTGGCTATTGACACATTTTGCGAATTATCGGGATTAGTCGGCTTCGATGCGCAACCATGGATCAAGAGGCTTGCCAAACAAACCAGCAGCAGACCAAGACCGAAACGTCCGTTCACAGTCTTATCCTCCCGCCAATCGACAACTCGTAGGCTGAGATTGAAATGCTGGAGTGCTGCACAGCGCCTTTGTTGGCCTCGCCGGACGAGAGAACCAGTCTGGTCGTCAGCGCAAAACGATCTCCCGGATCGCGATAATTGATCCCGCCGCCAAAGCTGAACAGATCGGATTTGCCGAAATACTTCTCTGAGGTGGTTTCATACTTATTTGCCGCCAACAGTCGATACTCCGTCAGCACCGTGAAGCTCCATTGTGGCATGAAAGTATAGGTCAGGCCGGCGCCAAGTATTGTTTTATTGGCATTGGACTGCTGGTCTTCGGTGCGCAAAGCACTCCCGAATTGCAGCGAGTTTTTGCTGCGCAGAATTTCTGCCAGCGTGGCAGAGAGCGTTCCGTTTTGGAAATTGTATTTGCCGGTAATCACGGCGCTGGCAACGCCACCGGCTTTGAATATTTGATCCGAGCCGATCTTGTCAGCAGTATAAACTTTGTAGGACAAGTCGAGATCAAGACTGGTTATTCTGCCCACGGCGCTAGCGGACCCTTGAACAACTATCTCATCGCCGGGATTGTAACTGTCTCCGTCCTTCAGATAGGTGTAACTGCCAGTATAAGTGTAGCCGATTGAACCACCATACAGCAACCACTCATACTGTGAAGCACCGCCGACCTGCAAGATTAGACCGACACCCCCTCCGAGTTGCTTTAGAGGCAAAGAAAGAAAGTCATCAGCGATCAACTGAGCTACAGCCGCTTCGGTAGTAGTATAGCCGGTCTTGCCCGTCGGCAGGATCACTCCCGCAGCCACAAACAAACGATCCTCGGAAAACGAATGAAACACACGCAACGTGGTCAGTCCGAGTGAAGAGACGTTAGTGGCGGTGCTGCCATAGTCGAGTTTCGCGCGGCTTAGAGCGCTGTTGAGATGCAGTTCCCAATGCGGCGCCACCGGTACAAAGAGGGAGATTGGAGCGACAACCTGAGTCAGAATCGTGTCTCCACCACCGTTACCGGACGTCAATTTCCAGTTCTGATAAATAATCCGGCCGTTGATACTTGGTGGCGACCCGTAGATGATTTGCGCTTCGGCAAGCGGCGATACAGCAATGGCCAGGAGGAACGAAACCAATATGGCGAAACGACGGCAGGTCATCAATGGTCAGTCCTCCCTGTAACGACTACCCTACCTCTAGACGCCTTCGGGGTTACGTAGGGCGTGTCTTCAATAGGAGTCGCGCCGCTAGTAGCATCCTCAAGGCGCTGAATAATTTCTCCTTTGTTGCTTTCCTTCTTGTCTTCGGTGGTCGACTCCTGTGTAACCAGACCGGTGATTTGCGACAACGGCTTCATGGTGCCACTATAATTCGACAAACCGGAATATCGATCAAGCTGCTGCTTGGCGATGTCGAAATGCGGATCCTCGGCCAACGCCGTCTTGAATTCCGCCTCCGCCAGCGGATACAACCCTTGATCGGCATAATCAAGTCCACGCGAAAACGCCAGCAACGCCAAGAACGACTCGGTGGGGGATTTGTCGATCTGGTTCTTGACTGCCGGCGTGATCTCATAGCCGAGCTTTTGAATAATTGACAGTGTCAGCTTCTTCTGCATAGCAAATGCCTCGGCCAATTTGCCCTCCTGACGGCCGGGATATTCCGCCAGCCCGGGCCCAACATCAATGATGCCGCAGTCAATGCCAACGTGTTCGCCATCTACTTGCGTCACTTGTCCGGTGATAATTTTGGCGGCGCCGACAATCTTGCCGATGCGTGGCGCGTAGAACTTGTCGCTAAACTCGGATTGACTCAGCTTCAATTCGTCCTGCAAGCGCGTCAGTTCCAAGCGTTCAACTAGTTTCAGATCGGGAACGTAAGATAGGTCGGTGTAGACAAGCTCCGCCAGCCCGCGTCCAAGTGGTTTAAGCTGAGGCGAGAGTGAATCAACATTAAAGCGAATGATCGCTACACTGTTCTTAGGTATCTCAGAGATATTGACGTTCTTCTCGTTGCGGACCGCCTGATCGACTACCTTCTGAAGCCCATTATCTTCGATCCACCTGAGCCGATACCTGACTTCCTGCGTCAGTCGATCCTGTTTGCCGAACGCAAGATAACTTTGGTAAAGGTTCTTCGCCTGATCAAGCTGCCCCTTCTGTTCATGAATCATGCCGCGATAGACGACGCTGGGGGCATCGTTGGGATCAAGCGTACTGGCCTTGGTCAGCGCCGTCAGCGCTTCGTCATAGCGCTCAAGCTGAAAATAGGAGATTCCCAGCTTGCGCCAGAGTTCAGCTTTGTCCGGTGATTTCTCCAGTTGTGCCTTGTAGCGCTCGACTGACTTCTCGACCTCGACCGGCTTTGTGGAGCCGGTGTCACCGGCAGAGATCGACGGCACAGAGAACAACACCGCGACAAGCACGGTGAAACACCAGACGGAGAACCCCACTCTCATTGATTGTCCGATTTCTGCTCCAATTCCACGCGCTGCTGCCGATCAGTTGCAAGGGCAAAACTCGGAGAAATCTTGATCGCTTCGGCGTATGCCTTCTTCGCCAGATCCATCTGCCCCTTCTCCTCGTAAGCAACACCTCGGGAATACTCGTTTAGCGCAGCCAGGTTTACATTGGGGATGTTGGCGCCGGCCTTCTTAATCGCTTCGGCCTCGACACTGAAATAGGCCAATATCTGCTTGGCCAAATCGACGGTCAGCTTGCCAATATCACTTGCCTTACCCTCAATCGTAAACTGCTTCTTCGGCAGGGTGGTTTCGGTTTCAATGACGCGGGCATCGATGCGAAACTTGTTGCCGGGCATGTTGAAAAATGTCCCGAAAATAAAATTCTGTGCACCAATCACCTTGCCTACCTGAAGCTTCTGATCTTTGTCGACCAACTCGGTTTGCGAGAGTTTGAGTTCATCCAGCAAATAGTTGAAGTGTTCGCGCGACGGCGAATAGACTGCGCCGGAAGACTCCAAATCGTAACGGAGCATTGCCGCAATGCCGATTCCCACGTTCTTGACCTTGTCGGCATCCTGAAACGAACCATTGTCAAACTCGACTACGGCAACACTCAGTTTGTTCTGTCTCTGACCGGGCACAAACTTCGTGTCACCGATAAACTTGAACCAGACCTTGGCGAAGCGCGCCGGCTCCTTATCACCATCGAAATCAGTGTTGGGATCCATTTTCACCAATGTTGCCAGATATTGCTGCGACAAATCCGCCTGACTGTTCTGAGCCGCCGCTTTGGAAAGCCAACGGATCGTTAGGATGCTGTCACTCTTGGACAACGCGGGTTTGGCGAGCAAACCCGTCGCTTTGATAACAGCATCGCTAAAC
>CAIYYT010000161.1 GCA_903930455.1 uncultured bacterium
ACGCGCGGATGACACCGGAGAAGGCGATGCTGATCGAAGGAGAGAACATTCTCGATCAACTCGATGACGATGCCTATTCAATCGCTCTTGATGTCAGGGGAGACCCTCTGTCATCCGAGCAGTTGTCGCGATTGCTGGAGGGCAAGAAAAGGGATTACTCACGTATCCAGTTTGTTGTCGGTGGCGCCTATGGTCTCGACGCCGCGGTCAAAAAGGGGACAAATGCTAGCCTGTCACTCTCCAAGATGACATTCCCGCACGAACTGACCGAAGTGATTCTGCTTGAACAACTCTACCGTGCGCTGTCGATTTCAGCGAGGAGCAAGTATCATAAGTGACACCCTCCGGCGGGAATGCCCACGATGATTATTGTTGATTGTCAAACGGGCTTCCATCATATTGGAAAGCGAAATGCGTAAACTCACTTTGAAGCCGACTCACAAGGCAGTTGTTGCGTATTACGACGCACTCGGCCAGTTCGACAAACTCGGCGTATCACATGAAACAGCCGTACGGAGTGCTTTTCAGACTCTCCTGCAGGTCTGTGCCCGCCAGTTCAAGTGGACACTGGTTCCCGAATACCAACGAAAAGGGGTAGGTCAGAATAGAATTAGCATCGATGGGGCGCTGCTTGACATATACAGATTTCCGCATGGCTACTGGGAGGCTAAGGATAGTCAGGATGATCTTGAGAAGGAGGTCAAGCGCAAGTTCGAGGCGGGGTATCCTCGCGACAATATCCTCTTTCAGGAACCGAAGAGAGCGATTCTCTATCAGAATGGCAGACAGGTGCTCGTTGAGGACATAACGACGCCTACGAAATTGGTCGCGGTACTTGCTCAGTTCTTTGAGTACTTGCCGGAGGATTACATTGCCTGGGAAGAAGCGGTCGGCGAGTTCAAAAATCGTGTGCCCGAGTTGGCAGGGAAGCTCGTAAAACTAATCGAGACCGAGCGCAAGGGAAATCCTCGATTTGTTGCGGCATTTGGGAATTTTATGGACTTGTGTCGGTCGTCCATCAATCCCAACCTGTCGGTTCAGGCGGTCGAGGAAATGCTGATCCAGCATCTACTAACCGAACGCATTTTTCGAACAGTGTTTTCCAATCCCGATTTCGCGAGGCGAAATGTGATCGCCGTGGAAATCGAGAAGGTGATTTCCGCGCTTATGTCGAAGTCGTTCAATCGGGATGAACTCCTGAAGTCGCTCGACCGATTCTACGTCGCGATTGAGAAGGCCGCTCACACGATTGACGATTTCGCACAGAAACAACAGTTCCTGAATACAGTCTACGAGAAGTTCTTCCAGGGATTCTCCGTCAAAGTAGCCGATACGCATGGAATTGTTTACACGCCGCCGCAGATCGTCAACTTCATGGTCAAGAGCGTGGAGCAGATTCTGGAGAAGGAATTCGGGCGCACGCTGAGTGACAAGGGAGTGCAGATTCTCGATCCCTTCGTCGGCACCGGCAATTTCATCGTGCACATTATGCGCGAGATGAAGAAGACTGCGCTGCGCTACAAGTTCGAAAATGAACTCCACTGCAACGAAGTCATGTTGCTGCCGTACTACATCGCTTCGATGAACATTGAGCACGAGTATGTGGACCTGACGGGTGACTACATACCTTATGAGGGCATCTGCCTCGTCGACACGTTCCAACTTGATGAACCCCAGACAGATTTCTTCACGGCGGAAAACACGGCTAGAGTCCAAAAGCAAAAGAAGGCCGACATCTTCGTGATTATCGGCAATCCGCCGTATAATGCCGGACAGATCAACGAGAATGACAACAACAAAAATCGCAAGTATCAGGTCATAGACGACCGAATAGCGAAAACTTACAAAAGAGATTCGAATGCGCAGTTGCAGAGAAAGCTGGATGACCCATATGTGAAGGCAATCCGGTGGGCGTCGGATAGGATAGGGGACATGGGAGTAGTCGCTCTGGTCACCAACAACTCCTTTGTGACTGAGTTGTCCTTCGACGGGATGCGGAACCATTTGGAGATGGACTTTGACTCTATCTACGTGCTTGACTTGCACGGTAATGTTCGCAAGAATCCCAAACTTTCAGGGACAACGCATAATGTCTTTGGCATACAAGTAGGTGTTAGCGTCAGTTTGCTGGTGAGAAATCGAAAGAAAGGGAAAGGTGGTCGGGCAAAGGTCCGCTACCTGAGAGTCGGCGAACTCTGGCGTCGGGCGGAGAAATACCGTTTTCTAGACGATGCCAACGGGTATCTGGGCGTCAAGTGGAAGCCGCTTCGTCCTGACGCGGAGCATTCTTGGATTACCGATGGCTTGGCTTCGGATTTCCCCAGCTTCTGTCCTCTGGCTCGCACCTCGGAAACTGAACTTGGGGTGTTTGACAAATACTCACTCGGTGTCTCAACCAATCGCGATAGCGTGGTCTATGATTTCGACAGAGAGCGATTACTAGAGCGGGTGGAGCAGTTTTGTGATGATTACAATGCAGAGGTTGCGCGGTACCAACAGAAAACAAGACCTAAGGATATCGACAATTTCGTTCGCTATGACAAGGTGAAGTGGAGCGAACGCTTGAAACGACTTCTTGCAAACGGTACTCTTGCTTCGGTGACTTCCAAGAAAATACGAGTTTGCCTGTACCGTCCTTTCACAAAAAGTGAGCTCTTTTACGACGAAGTCCTCGTGGACCGCCCCGGGGCGTTTGATACGATTCTGCCGGTCACACCCGAGAGGCGAGACAACCTCTTACTTAGTGTCAGCAATATCGGCTCCAGCAAGCCATTTCACTGTCTCGCAACGAATGTGCTTGTGGATCTCCATCTCGTTGGTGACACTCAATGCTTCCCCTTCTACACCTACAACCCCGACGGCTCTGGTCGCAAGGAAAACATCACCGACTGGGCACTTGAGCAGTTCCGTGAGCACTATGGCGATAAGAAGATTACGAAGTGGGATATCTTCCACTATGTGTACGCGGTGCTACATCATCCGACATACCGAGAGCGCTATGCGGCCAACCTCAAGCGGGAGTTACCACGTGTGCCCTATACGCCGGATTTTCGTGCTTTTGCCAAAGCGGGGAAGAGGTTGATGGAACTGCACGTTGATTACGAGAGCCAGCCAGAGTACCCGCTGGAAAAGATCGAAAAGAAGGATGCCAAGCTTGACTTGCGCGTCGAGAAGATGAAGCTCTCCAAAGACAAGACCGCCGTGATCTACAATGATTTCCTCTCGCTAGGCGGCATTCCGTTGGAGGTCTTCGAATATCGCCTCGGCAACCGTTCGGCGTTGGATTGGGTGATTGATCAGTATCGGGTGAAATCCGACAAGCGCAGTGGTATTGTCAGTGACCCCAACCGCGCTGACGATCCCGAATACATTGTCCGCCTGATAGGACAAGTCGTCACGGTGAGTTTGGAAACCATGAAGATAACGAGGTTTCTGCCTGATCTCGGCGTCCCGACTGACTGAATACCTTCGACATCAAATTGCGCCAAAAACAAAAGGACAGGCATTGCCTGTCCTTCTGACCCAATAACCCTGTGTCCGTCGTCGGACGCCAGAGAATCTACTTACCGGCCGTTGCCGTTAGTCTTTGCCAGCCCGACTCGGTTGTCATTCGCGCCACCTGCGCCGAAGAGGCGCGCTTGGTAAACGCCTCATAGTTTTTTCGGGCATCTGACTCACTGCCTTGCGCCAGATAAGTCAACGCCAGATAACCGTAAATCTCGGGGCTGTCATCGCCATACTTGCGAATCTTCTTCAGTATCTTTTCGGAATCTTTGTAGTTGCTTGTGATATAGAGCGCCTTGCCATACTCGAACTGCGACTGGGTGTCGTCCTTATTGAAGGATAACGCCTTTTCCAGATCCTTCAGACCGCCGTCGTAGTTGCCGGAGGAGATCTTCGCCCAACCGCGCAATTGGAAGGCATCGGAGGCATTGGGCGCCATTGCGATGATTTTGTCATAACAGCCAATGGCGTCGGCAAACCGATTGGAATGGAGATAGACATCGGCGGCAGAACGGTAATCGGCGCGCGCATTCATGGTCTTGTTTGATGCTTCATTTGCTTCCGCACGACGCATATACGCTTGCACAAGAGAGTTGTCTTTCGCCAAGGCGAGCGTATAGTAACCAATGGCTTCAGTGTAATTCTTCTCGGCAAGCAGTGCCTCCGCCTGCTGGAAGAAATCATTGGCTGTATATTCCACCGGACTTGCGGCCTTAGCCTCGGTAAGATTCACGGTCAGAGTGGTTGTTTCCTCTTCATCGATCTTGACCTGCTGCGACCAATCCTCGTAACCATCGCGTGTGACCTGGACT